>DASSQB010000172.1:0-27347 GCA_035702725.1 Terriglobales bacterium
TTGCGCGTGAGCCCGAGCCTCGGCCAGCGCTGCCGCCCGCGCCTCTAAAGCCTGCTTGCGCCTGGCTTCCTGGGCCTTAAACAGCGCGGTTCGCGCCTCCCGCAGCCGCTGTTCGTAGTCGGCCGCCTTGGCCTCCGCTGCGGCTATGTCGGCCCGTGCGCGCTCCATGGCTCCCTCGGTCCGGCTGTGCCGCTCTGCCAACACCCGCGCCAGAGGCCGATGCACCAGCGCCCGATAGGCGGCAAACACCACCAGCAAGAGCACTATGGTGGGGATGGCGCCAAGCAGGTATCCGCCCAATTGCCTCAGAATTTCGTCCATGCCTGTGGTAAAAGACCGCCTGGAAAGCCCGCGAGAATGTCTGGGCTAAACTCTAAAACCTACCATCTGGCTTTGAGCAGTGTCAACGCAAGTTCAGCTATACACGGGCTATTTTCACCGGGCTGTAAGTCCCATTTTTGAACAATTTACGGGGGTAGTCCGGATTCGCGCTTGACTTTGGCGCTCAGGGGTCTAGCATAGAGGTATCACCTCCGATCCAATTCAGGATCGAATGGGCTGGAGGCCAAGGAATGTCACCGCTTCTTGGTCTCCGGCCCATTTAATTTTTTGCGTGTCGATTTTTTCCCGCCTCTGCCATGCTGAGCGGCAGCTCATATGCCTACCCCCTTTTCCTGTCATGCTGAGCCTGCCGAGCTTGCGAGGCTGAAAACTGCCGCCCCTTCTCTTCTTTGTCATGCTGAGCGCGTAGTCGAAGCACCCCTGCGTCTTTAACGGTACCTCGACTCTCTCAGGGAGTTCTTCCACTAGCGACTACCAACTACCCACTACAATGTTTTTGCCCATGTTCTCCCGCAAGATCCGTGTGGAATACGAGGCCGACGGCCGGCGCCTCCCTTGTCCGCAAAAATGGCTGGACAGCTTCAGCATGCGCAACTTCACCAACGCTTCCATCTTCGACGACACCCTCCCCATCGCCGACGGCCTGATGGAAATCGGCTCCCGCGTGCCCCTTGATGAGCTTAAGGAAAAGATGGAAGACTGGTTCCGCCGCAAAAGCTACTTGCGCAAGGGCTCTGACCTGCAAGTTACCGAACTGGAACCAGGTTAAGGGATATCGGTGGATTTTTGATTGTCCTGGAGTTGTTCTGTGAACATACCCACCTTTGCAGGTCGAGCGGGCGAAGCTGTCCCGCAGGTTGAACCGGATGACATCAAGGCAGTGTGGACGATTTTTCAGGAGGTTGCCAGGACCCCTGGAGAACGAGTCGCTGTAGGCGCAGACTTCGTCAAGGCTTCCTGCCGGCCCGGTGCCGACGTTGCCGCTCTCGAGAAAGTGCAATGACCTTCAACTGCTAGAGTGGCCACCACAACGCGGACTGGCTGAATACTGAGTGCTGACTCCTGAGCGCTGCTTTAGAACTTCGTCACTTCGGTGAAGTTGAAGTCGCGCACCTTCATGGGTGGTACCACCATGTCGAAGGACTCTTCGCCGCTGGCGCGCACCGGAGTGCCCATCTCCTCCACGTTGGAGAGCATGTGCAGCAGGCTCTCGTTGAAGCGGAAGTTGCGGATACCGTTCTTCAGCTCGCCGTCCTCAATATAGAAGGTGCCGTCACGAGTCATGCCGGTCAGGATTTTCTCGTAGGGGTCCACCTCGCGGATATACCACAGGCGGGTGATGAGCACTCCGCGCTCGGTGGAGGCAATCATCTGATCCACACCCTTGGCGCTGCCCTGGGGTGGCCCTTCGAAAACGATGTTGATGGGCGCCTCGCCAATTTCGTTGGGCAGGGGGAAGCCGTGGCCAGTGGGCTCGATGGGCCCCACCTTGGCGGCATGTTCCGATTCCTGCATCTTCTTGGCCGTGGAGCGGGCGTACACCAGCCGTTTGACCACGCCCTTTTCCACCAACTGCACACGCTGGCGGCGAACGCCTTCGCCATCGAAGGGCGCGCCTGACTGCAGGGGGTGGGAAACGTCGTCCGAGACGGTGATGTTGGCGCCAAAAACCTGTGTGCCCACCCGGTTGTTAAGGAACGAGCGCTGGTCGAGGATGGCCATGCCCCCGAAGTCCCAGAACATGAAGCCGACCAGGTCAAGCACGGCGGCCGGCTCGAGAATCACGGTGTACTTGCCGGGCGCGAGTTCGCGCGGCTTGGCGGAAAGCATTGCTTTTTTGGCGGCCGTTTCAGCCAGCGCCACCGGGTTCAGATTGCGCACATCGGGAGAATTGAACTTCTGCCAGCCGGAGGAATCGCCGCCCAGCATGGTGACGGAAATTTCCGACGAGGTCTGAGTGTGGTAAGCGGCCAGGCCGCGGGAATTAAGAACCGCTTCCACGGATTCAGAATTGGAAAAGATGCCGGCAGCGGTGAGCTTTTGTTTTTTGGCAACGCCGACAATTTTTTCCACCGCCTGGGCGCGCTGCCCGGGGGTGAGCGAAGCGGTTTCATAGAAAGCGCGGCCCACCTGGGCGGCGCCGTCATAACCTTCCGGGCCGGGGGCGGGCAGCAGGTCGGGATCGGGCTCCTGCACCTTGGCCAGAGCCTCAGAGGCGAGCACCGCCTGCTTCAGGCTCTCGTCGTCGAATTTGTTGGTGGTGGCGCGCGCGGTGCGTCCACCAAACACCGTGCGCACGGAAACTACGTAGTTTTCTTCCGCTACGTTCTGATGGATGGTGTTGTTGGCGAAGCGGGTGAGGGCGCTTTGCCCGCCGGCGATGAGGGCCTCGACTTCGTCGGCGGTGGAGAATTTTTGCAGACGGGAGAAGATTTCAGCGGATTTTTCCTTAGTTAGCATTCAGCACTTGGCGTTTGGCACTCACGTCCCCTTGTACGCACTCCCCACCTTAATATTCCTGAACCTTGCCGGCGAAGCTCCGTGCCCCGTCCCCATCGTCTGCATGGGCTGGCCCTTGCCACAGTTGGGCGTGCCCCACAGCGTCCACTGATCGCGGGAGCAGATAGCGTCCATGGAATTCCAGAACTCTGTTGTGATTCCGGAATACGAAGGATTCTTCAGCATGCGCCCCAGCTTGCCGCCCTTGATCTCCCAGCCGATTTCGGTACCGAACTGGAAGTTGTAGCGCTTGTCGTCAATGGACCAGGAGCGGTTGGTCTGCATGAATATCCCTTTATCAGTGTCGGCAATCAGCTGCTCGAAGGTAAGCGGCTTCTCGCCGGGCAGGATGCTGATATTGGTCATGCGGATGATGGGAATCCGATTCCAGCCTTCCGCCCGCATGGTGCCGCCGGAGCGGTTGGAACCGATGGCGTGCGCCGTTTCCCGCGACGACAAGTAGCCGGTGAACAGGCCGTCGGTGATGATGGGCGTGCACTGCGCGGGCACGCCTTCGTCGTCGTAGGCGAAAGTGCCCAGGCCGGGACCGTGGTTGCGGGTGGCATCGGCGACCACGTTCACCAGGTCGCTGCCATAGCGCAGAGTGCGCAACTTTTCGAGAGTCAGGAACGACATGCCGGCGAAGTTCGCCTCCATGCCCAGCACCCGGTCGAGCTCAATGGGATGGCCGACGGACTCGTGAATCTGCAGCCCGAGCTGGGAGGAGTCGAGCACGATGGTGAAGTTGCCTTCGGGACACTGATCGGCTTTGTGCAGGGCCACACATTCTTCGGCGATGCGGCGCGCGTTTTCCACCAGCTTCAGCTCCTCTACCAACTCGTAACCTTTGTTCTGGTACTGGCCGCCGAAAGAGTTGGGATAAGAGCGCTTGTGGATTTCCGTGCCCGCAAAGGCGTAGGCGGTGTAGCCGGCGCCGGTGGTGATCTTTATTTCGTGGATGTTGGAGCCTTCGGAGGAGTAGAACCACTGGTCGTAGCGGCGGAAATTCATGTTGGTCTCCGCCAGCGTGATGCCCTGCACCGCGCGCAGCTCTTTATCCACGCGCAGCAGCAGGTCAATGTTCTGCTCTACCGACGTCGAGAAGGGGTCGGTCTTATAGGGCGTAGTCCACTCGTCAGTAAAGGGCTTCTCCGAGGTCAGGCGCACATCCTGCTGCTTGACGCGGGCGGAGGCGCGGGCAATCTCCACCGCCTTGGCCGCGGTCATCTCCACCGCAATGCGGGTCAGGTCCTCGGTGGAGGCGAAGCCCCAGGCGCCCTCGGCCAGCACGCGAATGCCGATGCCCAGGGAGGAGGAGTCAGAGGCGTGGCCCACCCGGCCGTTCTTGGTGGCCAGGGCACGGTTGCGCTCGTCCACGATGCGCACGTCGGAGTAGGAGACTCCGTGCTGGTCGGTGAGGTTCAGAGCCCACTCGGCAATCTGCTTCATGCTCATGGCAAACAATGATGATAAATCGTGAGAGGAGTTTTGTGGGAAGAGGCTGTGAATTTTGCAAGTTGCCCGGAGCCGGGGCGCTGTTAGAGCACAAAATCAACCTCGACATCAGATGACAATCACCACGCCAGCAAATCAGCCCGCGCGCAGTTGCATGGGAATCCGTGCGCTTACAACTTCTGGCACATTCCCCCGACGCAGCTCTCACCCACAGAGCAGCTATTGCCGCAGCGGCCACAGTTCTGTGAATCGCTCATGAATTCGCCGATGCTTACGCATCTACCCATGCACATTTCAAAACCAGCCATGCAGGCACAAAAACCACCTGTGCATGTTTCCGAGATGGAGCACTGATTGCCGCAGCGGCCACAGTTCTGGCTGTCGGTGACGTACGTGATCGTATCCAGGCACCGGCCCTGGCACCACACTTGACCTGGCGAACAGCTTGCGGGACCGATTGAGGGAGTGTTGGCTGGGGGATTAGCAGGAGGCGTCCGGGTAGTACAACCCGCCAGAAGAACAATGGCGATTACGAAAATTTTTGTAAGGCTGTGAAGCACGGTTACGCTTGATGCCCAATGAAGCTAAGACGCCCGGATAGGCCGGAGGTTACAACTAGGTGGGGCTGGTTGCCGCAGAGAGCAGCCTCTTTACATTTCTGGACGAGCAGTTGGCGATGCCAATCTATTGCAGTGCGGAAAACAGAGCCTGTTTCCATCGCCGGTTATCAATGGCCCAGCACACCTTGGCTTTGTGCGTCCGGTCCAGCACGGCAGCCCAGACCGAATGATTGCGCTCGTCCTCAGCCACGTTCAGGCGGTCCACCACAGTCATTCCACGCGTCAGCTCGCTGTGCGTCTCGATATCCACATAGTGCATGCTCCATTCGGTCCCGACACTGGGGTCGAGGGCGACGCACATGGCGACCGGGTCAGGCAGCGAGATGCCGTCTTCTCCCGTCTGTATCTTGTAAGCCTGCCGCGCGTGGCTGTTGCACTCGATAGCAAAGCGAGCCACATCAGTATTGAGTCCTTGCAGGCGCACAATTTCGCTTGGGTTCACCACCGCTTCTCCGCGGGAGAGCTGCCAGCCGATCAACTCGATGGGCAGCCCGCTGCGGAAGACAATGTGCGCGGCCTCGGGGTCCACCCAGATGTTGTACTCGGCGGCGGGGGTTACGTTGCCTTCGCAGCAGGGCGCGCCACCCATGACCACGCACCGTCCGACCTTGGCGGCGATGTCCGGCCGCTTGGCCAAGGCGAGCGCAAGGTTGGTGAGGGGCGCCAGCGTGA
The DNA here is from genome assembly GCA_035702725.1 of Terriglobales bacterium. GTDB lineage: Bacteria > Acidobacteriota > Terriglobia > Terriglobales > Acidobacteriaceae > JAICWP01. The sequence goes on from DASSQB010000172.1 coordinate 5,589, forward strand.
CCAGCGTCAGCCCGGGATTGCTCTCCGCCGCCGCAATGATGGCATCGGCAGCGTGCAGCGGCTCGGGCGTCTGCTGGGGAGCGGGATAGTTGTGATCTCCCAGGCCGTCGCGCCCGTGAAACCAGGTGGCATTCTGATAAGGGCGAAGCAGCGGCTTGTCGGCCCCCATATAGACCGGAACATGAGCGCCGCACAGTTCCACCGTGAATAGCGCATTGCGGGTGGACTGCTGCACGGGGACGTTGCCCGCCACCGTGGTGATGGCAACCACGCGGACATCGGGTGCGCGCAGCGCCATGATGAGGGCCACGGCATCGTCGGAAGCAGTGTCGGTGTCAATAAGGAAGGAGCGGGCCACGCGCGTAGCATAGTAAAGCAGGAACCGTCAGCGGTGTTAGTCCCTGCCGCCAAGCCCCGTTCTCATCTGTACAAAAGATCCGGCAAAACGGTGGAGAAATAAACTTATGGCGAAGTTACTCTTTACAATTCCAATTCTGCCCGCTCGAACTGGCGATAAAAGGATATTGCGCAGCGATATTGCGCGATGCTACCCAATCCTGGAAAAGATCGTCTATTTGCCGTGTTCCGCTGCGTGCGAACTATGAGGTGAATAGAAATGTTGAAGTGTACCGTTCGATTGCTGCTAGTTGCATGCCTGGTAACAGGTATGTTATGGGCGGCGGGTGACGCTTTCGTCGGCGATTGGAAGCTCAACCCGTCCAAGAGCAAACTAACTGACCAGATGAAGGTTGAGAGGGTCGAGGCCAACAAATATGCCTTTGACTTTTCTGGCGACGGCAGCTTCGAGACTGTTGTGGCTGATGGGAGTGATCAGCCCGGCCTTTTCGGAACCACCCTAGCCGTCACCATAGAAGGACCTGACGCCTTGAAGGTCGTCCGCAAGGAGAAGGGCCGCACGATCATCACGGCGAACTGGAAGCTCTCGCCGGACGGCACTACGCTTACTGACAACTTCATTGGTATCAATCCCAACGGGTCCACCTACAACCTGAACTATGTGTACAAGCGAATGGCGGGGGCCTCGGGTTTCGGGGGCACCTGGGAAAGCGCCAGCGAAACGGTGAACTCGGTGTTTGTGCTTCAGGTTCGGCCCTACGAGGGGAACGGCCTTTCCTTCATCAATCCCTCGCAGGAAGTGACGAAACGGGTGAAATTCGACGGGAAAGACTATCCGACCGTAGGTCCGAACGTGCCCCCTGGGTTTGCGTCCTCGGTACGCCGAGTGAACGATCACACTCTGGCCATGACCGACAAGTTCAACGGTAAGATCCGGGACACCCAGCAGATCGAGCTTTCTTCCGATCTCAAGACCCTGAAGATGACCGTGCATGCAGTGGGCCGAAGTGAGCCGAACATCCTGGTGTTTGAGAGGCAATAGAGGTCTCTGGGCTTGGCGGCCAGGCTCTCGCGTGACATCTGCTTTCCGTGAACCCACACCGTCGCGATGCTGTCGTAGGCGCCCGGCTCACCAGCGGCGATTTCCGCAGAAGGACGAGGTTGGCGATCTTGCCGGGCTCAATAGTTCCCACCTGCGAGTCGAGCTTGAACTCGCGGGCGTTGTTGATGGTTGCGGCTTGGAAGATCTGCTCCAGCGACAATCCGGCCTCATGTAGTTGCTGCATCTCCAGGTAGCCGTTCAGTCCGTGGTTTGTCTTTTTCTTTCTGACGGTAGCGCAGCATCCCGCCACCCACGGCGCGCCGCCACCGGGCATGTTCGTTCTTTTCCCTCTGGTTTGGCTTGGCCTTATGGCGGCGTGGACCTTAATGCTGGTGATTGCGATTGTTTATGCCATCAAAGCTGGACGCGGGGAGTGGGCGGAGTATCCGGTGCTGGGACGCGTGTCGCGAAAGATTCTGAAAATTGGCCCGGGTGGAACGGCTGCATCTGTGTAAGCCGCAAGGGTTGGCTATTCTCTCTCGGGAGTCTGGTTCGTCGTCAGATTCGCATAAGCTTGTTCAGGTCGGCGGTTACCACGCTTCGCTCCAGGAAACTGAACTCACCCTTGTCTTGTACCTCGCGCGCAGCATCCAGGAAGCCGGTCATCGCTGCGCGATAGAGTGAGGTGGCCAGGCTGATGCGCCGGACACCGGCCGCGGCGAGCTCGCTTACGGAAAATGATTTGCCCTTGATTCCCACCATGAAGTTGAACGGCTTGGTCAGCGCCGCGCACACGGTTCGCACCGCCGCAAGATCGGGCAGGCCAGGAGCAAACAGCACATCGGCTCCCGCCTTATCGAAGGCTTGCAGGCGGCTGATAGTGTCCTCGAGGCTGGGGGCGGCATAGAGGAAATTGTGGGCTCGCGCCGTCAGCATGAATGGGAAGGGGAGGGCACGGGCCGACTCGGCAGCGGCGGCGATTCGTTCTACGGCCAAGGGGAAGTCGTAGAGAGGGTGGTCGGGATTGCCGGTTGCGTCTTCGATAGTGCACCCCACGAGTCCCGCCTGCGCCGCCAACCGGATGGTTTCCCCAACCACCTTGGGGGCGTCTCCGAAGCCTCTTCCCAGATCGGCAGAGACTGGCAAATCCGTGGCTCCCACAATCAGCCGCGCGTGCGCCAGCGACTCATCGCGTGTCAAATCATGATCTGCCCTGCCCAGGGCGGCGGCGGAAGCCGCGCTGGAGGTAGCCAACGCCTGGAAACCGAGGCCGGCGAGAATGCGGGCCGAGCCCACGTCCCAGGGATTGGGAATTACGAAGACGCCCGGGCCTTCGTGCAGCTTGCGAAAACGGAGTGCCTTTTCTTTCTGGGTGACGCTCATAGGAATATCCTCCGCCACGGTTTCCACCATGCCCCAACTCAGCCAGCCTCCTGGCGAATGAGTACTAACCTTTGGACGAGTCCGGCGGGATGGGGTTGCTAATTTTACAGATCGCCGCCTGAAAGGTCTGCCGTGGCAGCACGAAGCATTTTCCTGCGAGCCCTCGCCGGCCGGGGCGGTAGAATCCGCTCGATGCGGCGAATGGCGGCAACCTTTGGGTCGGCCATATTCCTGGTGATTGCTCCGGGAATTGTTGCTGTTTACGTGCCCTGGCTCATCTGCCGCTGGCATTTTGCAAAATCGTTGCCGGGAAGTTTGCTGGTTCGGCTGATCGGAGTTCTATTGCTGGCCGCGGGTATCCCTGTCCTTTTGGATTCCTTCATCCGCTTCGCCCTGCAGGGTCTGGGCACGCCGGCGCCGGTTTTTCCCACGCGTCATTTGGTGGTCAGCGGATTTTATCACTACGTGCGCAACCCCATGTATGTTGCGGTGGTATTGCTGATCCTCGGGCAGGGATTGTTGTTCGGCAGTATCCGGGTTATCGAATACGGCCTTGCCGTGTGGGTGGGATTCTATCTCTTCGTTTTCATTTACGAAGAGCCCACCCTGCGCAGGACCTACGGGCCTCAATACGAAGAATTCTGCGCCCATGTGCCCAGGTGGATTCCGCGTTTGCGGCCGTGGCGGCCCGAGCAGCAACAGGGCACGGCGGCCGGTGGGTGAACCGAAAATAGCAGCATCTTTTTCGAAACCCTGCTCAACTTCTGGAACCTGCTCACAACCACCCGCTTTTCATTGACTTGCCTTCGTACCCCGCCTAACATAACGCGGCGCCATGATTGGTCAAACCATCTCTCACTACCGAATTCTGGAAAAGCTGGGTGGCGGCGGCATGGGCGTCGTCTTCAAGGCTGAGGACACCCGCCTGCACCGCCTGGTGGCGCTGAAGTTTTTACCCGACGAAGTGGCGCGCGACCCGCAGGCGCTCAGCCGCTTCCAGCGCGAGGCGCAAGCCGCTTCCGCACTCAACCATCCCAACATCTGCACTATTTACGACATTGGCGAGGAGGACGGCAAAGCCTTCATTGCCATGGAGTACCTGGAAGGCGTCACGCTAAAGCACCAGATCGGGATCCGGCCGTTGGAGATGGAGACCCTGCTCTCCCTGGCTATCGAGATTGCCGACGCCCTGGATGCGGCGCACGCCAAGGGAATCATCCACCGCGACATCAAGCCGGCGAATATCTTCGTCACCGACCGCGGGCATGCCAAGATTTTGGACTTTGGGCTGGCGAAAATGGAGTATGGGGGCCGCGGAGTGCAGCCGGGGGCAACCTCCGCCCCCACTGTGGTCAGCGAGGAACACCTCACCAGCCCAGGCTCGGCGCTGGGCACGGTGGCTTACATGTCGCCCGAGCAGGCCAAGGGCAAGGAACTGGACCGGCGCACCGACCTGTTCTCCTTTGGCGCTGTGCTTTATGAGATGGCCACCGGAAGGGTGGCATTCCGCGGCGAAACCTCGGCGGTCATCTTTCAGGCGATTCTTGACCGCGCGCCCACCGCGCCCATTCGCCTCAACCCCGATATTCCGCCCAAGCTGGAAGAGATCATCAGCAAGGCGCTGGATAAGGACCGCGAGTTGCGTTACCAGAACGCCGCGGACATGCGCGCCGACCTGAAGCGGGTGCGCCGGGAGCTGGAATCAGGGCGCAGCCCAATTCTGGAGATCGGTGAGGAGGCCCCACCGGCGAAGGCGGGCAGCGGAGCGGCAAGCGCCCATGGATCGGGAACAAATCCGGCCGCGGCGAGTGGGGTGGCCGCAGTGGCCGTAGCCAGCAGCAGCCGGGTGGCCGCCGCGTCTTCCGGCAGCACGCCGGCAGCTAGCCTTGGCTCTTCTTCCGCCGTCGTGCCGCCGCGCCCCCAGTGGCGGCTTTATGCAGCGCTGGGCGCACTGGTCTGCGCGTTAGGCATTGTCGGCTTCGTCATCTACCAGCAGCGCGCGCACGCTATCACGGAAAAAGATTCAATCCTGGTCACCGACTTCGTGAACACCACCGGAGATGCGGTTTTCGATGGCACGCTGAAAAAGGCGCTGGCGGTGGATCTGCAACAGTCGCCATTTCTGAACGTGGTGCCCGAGCAGCAGGTGCAGAAGACGCTGAAGTACATGGGACGCGGGTCCGACCAGCCCATCACCAGCGATGTCGGCCGCGAGATCTGCCAGCGCAACGGCATCAAGGCCATGCTCACCGGTTCCATCGCCCTGCTGGGAGACCAGTATCTGGTCACGCTGCAGGCGGTGAACGCTTCCACCGGCGATTCCCTCGGCCAGGTGCAGCAGCAGGCCAAGGGCAAGGATGCGGTGCTCAATGCCTTGGGCAGCGCCGCCACCACGCTGCGCGGCAAGCTGGGCGAGTCCCTGGCCTCGGTGCAAAAATTCGACAAGCCCCTGGATGAGGCCACCACCTCTTCCCTCGAAGCCCTGCAAGCCTTCACTCTGGGTGACGCCCAGCACAACAAGCTGGAAGACATCGCCTCCATGCCCTTTTACCAGCGCGCGATTGAACTCGATCCCAACTTCGCGCTGGCTCACCTGCGCCTGGGCGTGGTGGCGGGCAACACCGGACAAACCGCGCTGGCAACCAAAGAAGTGCAGAAGGCTTTCGAACTGCGCGACCGCACCAGCGAGTATGAACGGCTCTACATCACCGCCTACTATTATTTCGACCTCGGCGAGATTGAAAAAACCATTCAGGCCTGGGAACTGATGAAGCAGACCTACCCTCGCGACATGGTGTCGCGGGTCAACGTTGCGGTGGCCTATCAGTTTCTGGGGCAGTACGAAAAAACAGTGGAGAACTGCCTGGAAGCGATCCGGATGGAGCCGGACACGCTGAATTGTTATCTGGTTGCCGCCGCGAGCTACAGGGACCTGGGCCGGTTGGATAACGCCGACGCGCTGTTGGCGCAGGCGCAGCAGAGGAAGATTGGCGGTACCGGCCTCTACGTTGATCTGGCTCGCTCCGCCATCCTGCGGGGAGATAGCGCCGGCGCCGCTCACATGGAGCAACTGGCACAAGCCAGCCCGGAAGGCGAGTTGCGGGTTCTGGGCCAGCAAGCGTCCCACGCCGGGGCGCTGGGAGAGTTGGGGCAGGTGCGGCAGCTGCGAGCCCGAGTGGTGGAGCGAGCCAAGGGCTTGAACATGCCCGATTTTGCTGCCAACCAGCTAATAGAAGAGGCGAACGCCGAAGCCGCGCTCGGATATCCCGCTCGCGCCGCCGAACAGATTGATGCCGCCCTAGCCTTGTCACGCGACCCGGCTTTTCTAGGGGACGTTGCTGATGCCGCCTCGGCCGCCCAGCAGGATCAGAAAGCGGAGGCGCTGTTGACTGAAGTCCGCAAGGCGCGGCCCGACGACACCTTCCTGCAGAAGGTCGTCGTTCCTCGCGTCCAGGCCCGGCTACTGATGCGCCAGGGCAAAGACGCTGCCGCGGTGCAGACCCTGGCCACCGCCCAGCCCTACGAAGACGGCTTCCTCTGGTTCAATACCCACCTGCTGCGCGGCCAGGCGTACCTGGCCAGTGGCGATGCCGCCAACGCCGTCGCCGAGTTCCGGAAATTCCTGTCCCGCCGCGCCATTGCGCCCTTCGCTTTTCCTTATCCGCTGGCTCAGCTCGGCCTGGCTCGCGCCCTGGCCGCCCAACACGATTCGGCCGGCGCCCGCACCGCCTACCAGGATCTGTTCGCTATGTGGAAAGATGCCGACTCGGACCTTCCCGTGTTGAAGCAAGCCAAGGCGGAGTACGCAAAGCTGCAATAATCCGCTGAAGCTTCTTAGGCCGTGGCGCTAGAGGCCGGACCCCACAGCGATTCCACGAAGTCCCGGTCGTAGCCGATGTGTTCCACTTCGCCCGTGGCCTCCAGGGGTTGCAGGAACTGAAAGCTTACCAGGCTCCCACAGCTGCGGCAGGGGGGGAACATTTCGCCTTCGTGGATAATGACGCGATGTGCCGGCCGGTGATGATGATGGACCACCGTATGCACTCCCGAACGCCGGCAGATGGCGCCGGCGGCCCACTCCATAGCGTCTTCTTCCCGGGAACGCGGGGTATAGACGCTCCGATGTTCACGCTCCCACTTCTCTAACCAGCCCACAGTCCATTCCACCAGGGAGGCTTGTCGAAACTCATTTTCTGCTTCCAAGGCATCGGTGCCCGCTTCACCCTCTGCAGGCTCGCGCGGGATGAGAATGGCCACATTTCCGGGACCGGGTTCATGGTGGGACCGGGCCGCCAGAACGGGATTGGTGCCGCCATCCAGAGTGATGTCAAATTCAGCAGCGCATTGCGGGCACAACCAGAGAGTGTGCTCAATGGAATTGCGGCCGAAAACGTAGAGCTTTCCTTCGCTTACGTAACGGAAACGACGATCACAATGGGGATTGGCACATTTGGATAACATACTGCACCTCGGCACTGGTCGGCGCGAAGATTCTAGCGGACAGAAGGCTGAGGAAACTGCGGGGACGAAGTGGAAATGCCACCGGCTCGCAAAACGGAATCTAGCCGAGGCTCACCTGCGAAGTCAAGCACATTGTAAAAATAGATATCACTTGTCAGCACCGAAAGGAATCTTTGGGTCCAAAGGACACAGCGCGGAAGTTCCATTGTCTCAAATGGGACTGAGACAAATACCTCTAATGCGTTTCTTACATGCTCGACAAGGCGCGCGCCACGTAACTTGTCGCCGGTCAGGAACGTCCAACATGGGAAGTCGGTTGTCGTTCCCGTCAGAGAGGCTTACGGATGTCCAGCAATGCAGAGATCGCACGCGCCTACATTCAGGCCATCGAAAGCGGCGCGATGGGCGAAGCCCTGGCCCGTTTCTTCACCGCGGATGTAGTCATCCACGAAATGCCCAACCGGATTGCGCCGCAGGGCTCGGTCTCGGATCTGGCCGGGGCGCTGCACGGCGCCGAGCGCGGCAAGCAGATTTTCAGCCGCCAGACCTACACCATTACCAGCCTGCTGGCCGAGGGCAATCGCGTGGCCCTGGAACTCGATTGGCTGGGCATCACCGCCATTACCCTCCAGAACCTTCCCCCGGGCCGCGAGATGCGCGACCACGCCGCCATTTTTCTCGAGTTTCGCGACGGCCGCATCGCTCGCCAGCGCCACTATGACTGCTTCGAGCCGTGGTAACCATGCTGCGCGGTTTCGAATAAGGGGACTGACCAAGGGTCTCAAGTAACACGCCCGTCGTGGCTCCGCGAACGGCGCACGTACACCCCGCTGGCGACGCGATGGCAAAGCTCTGTTTGCCGTGAGCGGCGATGGCATTGTGGAGTTCCCCATCATCATCAGCAACGGTTCCCTCCAGGCCGGCGCGCCCAAAGTTCTGTTCCAGACCGCCATGGGAGAAACCCTATTGTTCTCTGCCGCCTATGATGTGACGCCCGACGGGCGCTTCATCATCAATAGCCTGGGAAAATCGCGCATCGGGAATCGCCCGCTCACGCTGATGGTGAATTGGACCGCCGGCCTGGAGCCGTGACCCAATGCTGGTCAAAGTTCCGGTCCGCTCTTATCTATCCCATTCCCAGGATGGAACTTATGTCACATACGGCTGTGAGTCTCCTGCTGTCGCAGGCCGGCTACGCGGCCTAGCTCCACGCGCCTGGCTGGTTCAAATTCAGGCATATTTCCCACGAGCGAACAGAAGATGAAGTAAGACACACCCGAAGGTGACCCCAATCACTGCGTCCGCCTATCCTTTCTTACATGCTGGAAGCGGATAGGGGATCCAGAGGCGAAACTGAGAAGTTGCCTGGAGGCGCCTCCGTGAGGATTGCGGTGTCCTGCCTGGCACAAGCCACGAAGTCGCCGTGCTGAAGCGATTGCCAGCCGGCGCCGCGGCGAAGGAGAGCCATGTCAATCGGCTGGGCAGTAGCGATAGTCCTGCTGATGCTGGCAGCCTTCTACTTCCGCCGCCGGCAGGCGGCGCAGATCGCGGCTCTGACGCAGAGCGAACCGCCCCGTGCGCACTCACAACCACTTTCTGGAGTTGACCTCCCCAGCGGCTATTGCTTTCATCCCGGCCACACCTGGATGGCACAACAGGGAAAGGCCACTGCCCGCGTGGGTCTGGACGGTTTTGCCGCCAACCTTATGGGCAGCGTACACCACATTACCGTCGTCGGCGAACAGCGCTGGGTGCGGCAGGGACAAAAGCTGATGACCTTAACCGATTGCGAAACCATTGAACTGCTTTCCCCCCTGGAAGGCGTCGTGGCCGCGATCAATCCCGAGGTGATCAAGGACCCGGGGTTGGCCGTGCACGACCCTTACGGGGAAGGCTGGGTTTGTCAGGTCAGATCTCCGGAAATGGAGACTAACCAGCGCAACCTGATGCATGGCCCCCTGGCCGCTCGCTGGTTGGAGAACAGCTTCAAGCAGCTCAAAAGCATGCTGGCCGAGGCTGACCCCGCCCTGGCGCAGGATGGTGGCCTCCCTCTGCCCGGCGCCTTCAAGCGCCTTAGCCCGGAGCGGCGCAAGCAGCTCGTGAAGGAATTTTTTCTGAGCTGAGAAAAAAGTTTCAAAGTTTCACAGGGTTGCAAGGTTTCGCAGTTATCCTTCTAAAGTTCCAGTTTCGAGTTTCAAGAACGGCCTGGGGTGCCACCAGCGTACGAACTCCACCTTTCGCGGTCTCACCACATCGCCTTCAAGTCTCGAACTGGGCTGACGCTAAGTCTTTGAAACCTGGAAACCGGGAAAACTGTGAGCCCCCCCGCGCTCCTTACCCTACAATCCCTTTTCTGGCAGGGCCGGCGGGGCATAGCCGTCCTTACCGCAAAGCGAGGATCACGGCAAAGGCCCCCTTGCGCCACAGCACTTCCGGTTTCAAGCGGCTTCGCCGCAGCAATTCCAATTCCGTCTCCAGCGGCACATAGGTGTCCTCGTGGGCCCACGCGGCCAATAATGCCGCGGCCTGTATCGGTGTGTAGGAAGAAAGCAGGTGGGCTTTCCACTGCTCGTTCTGATTCCGTGCCAGGGCAGAGTTCACAGCCGGCTGGCAATCCACGCTGATGAAAATGCCTTGCGGCCGAAGTGCGGAACGAATGCGGCGGTATAAACGCGCCTTGTCGCTGCGGGTGCGAATGTGATGCAGCGCAAAGGAGGCCGCCACCACATCGCAGGCCGGCAGCGAAACCCCCGTGAAGTTGCCTCGCTGCAAGCGAGCCCTCCTCCCTAGCCGCCGCTCCGCCAGCTTCAATATCTCGCCGTCGGCATCAATGCCCAGCACGCGGGCTCGCGGCGCCTGCCGCAGGCAGCGCTCCGCCAACGCCCCCGTCCCCGTGCCCAGGTCCACGATGCGGCGTGCCCGGCGCGATATTGCGCCTGCCGCTGCCGCTAGCATCTCCTCGTAATCCGGGATAAACGTGCGGATGCGGGCGTCGTACTCCTCCAACTTGATGCCCAGGTGGCTCGCTACCCCATGCCCTGCTCCTTGCTCTTCTTTTGCAGCGCTCGCCGCTTCATGGGCCTGCCATGTTATCGCAGATTGTCGAACTGCCGTTTCCTGCAACAGCTGCGTGCCCAGCCGGCGATGTTTTGCCCTGGTTGGGCGGGCAACGATCCCAGCCAGGATGATGCCCCGGCTCTGCATTTTCTCTTTCACGACTGTTCGCCGGAAATAGCCCGCTGGGCAATGACCACGCGCATTCGCCTCCCACTTCAGAAAGTTGCCACCGAAACTTATCCCCTTGAGCGCTGGCCGGAAGTCGCCAGCAGTCACATCGTCGGCATCCAGGACCGCACTCTCAGCCCGGAATGGTCGCGCCGTGCGACCCGCGAGCGTCTGGGCGTGGAGCCCATCGAGATTTCCGCTGGCCACTGTCCTTACCCTATCTCGCCCTGCGGAGCTTGCCGCCGTACTCTCCACTTTGGCCCAGGACGGATAGGCTCTGGGCTGCCGCCTTGAGAAAGGAAGGTTGCACCATCTCTGGTGCAATTATTTGCTGCCGCTGCATCCGACCTTCGTGCCCCATCCGGCCGTAACTCCCTTACCCCTCAGCAGCCGGCCGCTCACCTCGGTGGCAGCGCTCGTGCATCCCCAGGGTGCTGGGAGGGTACTATGCAGCCTTTTCAACTTCCAACTCCAGATGACTTAGCGCACGTTCCAGCGCCTGACTTGGCCGTCATCGGCCTGGTCGAAGGGGTCGCAAGTCCCTCCGCTCCGCTGGAAACCGAATACCTGATGACGATTTACGTTCCTCTGGAGCGCCCGCTCAGCGCAGCTGACAACTTGAAGGTCTGGAACATCCGTTCCCAGGGCAGTTGGCTCAGCGGTCCAGGCATCAACGCCAAAATCGTCAACCCTTCCGGCGATTGGGCTAGGGTCATGCCCGGTGGCCAGATTCGTGTGGACGTCCGCCTCACTCTGGAAACTGACGACGGCCACATCATCTCCATGTTCTACAACGGCATCGTGCACATGAAGGGCGATGCCTTGCAGCGTGTGATGCGCGGCGAGGCCATTACCGCCGACGAAGCGTATTTCATCGTTGCCCCAACTTTTGAGACCCGCTCCGAAAAATATTCCTGGCTCAACGGAGTCCAGGCCATCGGCAAGATGGTCTCCTTTCAGCGCAGCGGCGAAGGCCATGTCAAGTACGACATCTTCCGCGTCAAATAGTTAGTTTTTCTACTGGCGTGCCCATCCCTTGCGGTTCTTTGCGGAAGGGGGGGACGTTAGGCCTGGCTTACTTTCCGCCTGACTCCTGCCCCAACTCCACGGCCCGTTCCACTGGCCGCTGTTCGTGGTGCCCGAAGAAGCGGAAATACAGAAAGATGTTGGCCATCATAATCGCGGCGTACAACTCGAACGGCATGGCGAACTCGGTTTCTTCGAACAGGTAACCGGTAAGCGCCACCGCGCCCGAAGAGGCGCCCAGGCGCATCACCTGGTTGAAACCCAGCGCCCTCCCGGTCTCATCCGCTCGCACCATGTCGGTCAGCGCCCGCTGCTGGGTGGGCAACGCCGCCACCCGCAACGCCGGGATCAGCAGGTAAATCGCCAATGCCAGCGGTAGGTTATGCCACAGGGGCAGCAGCGCTATCATCACTGCCCCGGCTCCCCGGGTCCACGCAATCGCACGCACGAAACCCAGCCATTGGTCCAGCTTGGGCGCCGTCAGGAGCGCCAGCGCGCCCAGCACTCCCGAGGCAAAGCTGTAGACCGCCATGCGGTCCTTGGGCAGGTGATAGACCAGCACGAAAAAAGGAATCAGGAAGGGCATGATCAGCCCCTGAGAGAAGCCGTTGAGCACGCCCGTCACGGAAAACTGCCCGATTACCCGCGCGCTCTTCATGCGGCGCAGTTGGCCGACTGGCTCGGGCAGCCGTAGCGGAATCAGAAACACCAGTCCAGCCGCGGCTACGACTGTGGCGGCGGCGAACACATCGCGCGTGGTGAACAGCCGCGCTGAAAGGCTGCCGCCGGCGGCGAACAGTCCTCCCAGAAAACTGAATATCGAAAAATAGCTGGTGCGCTCTTTCGATTCCGCCAGGCTGGCAATAATCGCCGTCTGCACCGGTTGTGCCGCCCCGCCCACCCCGCCTCCAATCAGCGAGCCAGTAGCCGAATAGCCGCCCAGCACAGCCGCTGCGAACAGCCAGCCCAGGTGATGCGTGCCCAGCACGATGGCCGAACTCGCCGGCAGCATCGCCCCTATCAGCCACAGGCTGCGCCTGCGTCCCCACAGGTCGGCTAAAAATCCCACCAGCAGTCCGGCCAATGCTGTGGCTACCGCCGCTGCCGTGTACAGCAATCCCAGCGTCAACGAGCCGTAGTGATACTTATTCAGGACCAAATAGGGAAAGGCCAGCGTGATCATCCCCGCGGCGATGCTGCGGGATATGCGAAACAGAAGCAGAAGTAGCAGGTGACGGTTAGAAAACAATCGGTCCCCGAAGAACGGCCCCTCACATCTGTCTTCTATTGTGCCAGCGAACACTGGCCGCTCGCCACCTTACAGGGCTCCCGTTCCTTATGATGTACTCATATTTGTTGTTGAAGCGAGCGATGGTGCCCTTCGCTCCCGCAGCCCAGCCTTGCCGGCCATCAAAGCTCACAGCGTTCAGGTTCAGGCGGTCGGTGTGTATCCAGTGCTTGCCTTTGTCGTGGCTCACATCGGTTCCGTTCGGCCCCACCGCGGCGAAATCATCGTAGGCGCACGATCCTACCGCCGAGCGGTAGCCTCCCGGTTGCGTCTCGGCAACCTGCCAGGTTTCGCCGCCGTCTTGGGAATAAATGGCCACTTGCTTGGCCTCCGCCGGCTTTTTATAGTCGCCCCCGACAGCCACCAGCGCGCCGCCCTGGCCTTCACAGGCGACGCTGAAGATGCCGCTGGAGGCACCAAACGCAATCGGTGTGGTCGCCACTTTCCAGGAGCGTCCACGATCGTTGGAACGGAAGACGCGGGCGGCTCCGACCCCAGTCCCGAAGTAAATGCTTCCGTCCTCGCAAAGCGCCAGCGTGCTGCCGCTGGCTGCAAACGCGCCTTCACCAGGTAGGGCTGCGGGCATTTGGTCGCGCGGCAGTTCTTTCCAGTGCTCGCCATCCTCCGTCGCCAGCACCAGGAACTTGCCCTCCACCGGATCACTCAGCGCATAACAATGGGTCTGCGTTTCGCACGCCACTGCGTCCAGAAAAAATCCTGGTCGCTGGTCGGAGTATTCGAGCTTCCACGTTTTGCCGCCGTCGGTGGTTTTGTAGATCCGCGATTTGTCCCCATCGCCGCTCGACATCACATAAGCCGTGTTCGCATCGAACCCCTCGATGTCGCGGAAGTCCAGTTCACCGCCCCCGGGCACGCTCAGCTGCTTCCAGGTGGTTCCGTCATTGGTGGAACGCAGAATCACTCCCTTCGAGCCCGAAGCCCAGATAATGTAGTGTTGCTTGCCCTCGCTGCCTTGGTCGTATTTAGCGCTGACCCCGCGCAGGTTGGTATCCAACCCGCTGGTCTGCACCGACCACCACTGCGCATGGGCTGGGAGTTGGAGAATTATGAGCAGCAGAAAAAATCGCACGCCCGATTGTAAACCGCGCATACCTTTCCGCAGCCGAATGGGCGCGAGAATGTAGGCTCGGGCAAAAGCAGCGAGGGAACCTAACATGATGGGTGTGGCCCACTCAAGCCTTCCGTTGGCTTGAGTGAGCTGTAACTTGCGCCTCAGAACTCGTAGCGCAGCGCGAATTGCATCGCCCGCTTGTTGGTAACCGTCTGGCCGAACTTGCCGAACGATCCGGAGTCCAACCCTGTGCTCGCGGTTGCCCCGTCGAAGCGGACCGAGTTGGTTGTGTTAAAGACTTCCCAGCGATTAATTTTTGCCGGCATGACCTCCGTGCGCCTGCAGTTGAGACTGGACATCTCAACTGCGGCACTCTCACCGTACCGCACACGATCTCTGATTCCTACCTAAGTAATCTCGCACCCGTTTCCACATCACTGAATTTTCGCCCTGCATCGGCCCACAATCGCAACCAGGAGGGCTGATGGAACTCGTCGCTGCGTCCGAGGATGTGCGCGACCTCAGCGAATCCACAGAGGACGATCGGTTTTCTTTCCACAAGAAGCTGCTGGATAGCCTGTTCGACGGGGTGTACTTCGTCGATACCGAGCGGAAGATCACGTACTGGAACCAGGGCGCGGAAAACCTCACCGGATACTCCGCCAGTGAATCGGTTGGCAGGAGTTGCTACGAAAACTTTCTGGCCCATGTGGACGGCAAAGGGTGCGCCCTGTGCACTGGCGGATGTCCGCTTTCCAAAACCATAGAAGACGGCCAGCGCAGAGAAGCTGATGTCTTTTTACGGCACAAGCTGGGGCATCGCGTCCCGGTCTGCGTGAGAGTAGCCCCAATCAAGAGCAAATCGGGCAAAATCCTGGGCGCGGTGGAAGTGTTCAGCGACGTCACCGCCAAAGAACAGACGGAGAGACGCGTCCGGGAACTGGAAACCATCGCCTTTCTGGACCCCCTGACTTCGCTGCCCAACCGCCGCCATACTGAACTTAGGGTGAAGCAGGCAGTGGAGGAATGGGAGCAATTCGGTCGTGCCTTCGGGCTCCTCATGCTCGACATAGATCATTTCAAGCAAGTTAACGACGTCTACGGACACGATGCTGGGGATGCTGTTTTGAAAGCGGTCTCCGGAACCCTGGCAAAGACCTTGCGCCAGACCGACATTGTGGGACGATGGGGAGGGGAAGAATTCCTCGGGCTTCTGCCCGACGTGAGCGCGGGGCAACTGCACTATCTCGCAGAACGTTGCCGCGCTCTGGTGGAAAATTCTCGCGCCATGGTGGAAAACAAGCCGCTCTCAGTCACCATTTCCATTGGCGCCACGCTATTCGAAAAAGGCGACTCCGCTGAGTCCGCAATAAAGCGGGCTGATCGGCTGATGTACTTAAGCAAGTCGAGGGGCAGAAACCAAACTGCCATCGGGTGATTGCATTCACCGCAGCCCTACATGCAGGTCAGCGCCGCCGAGCCTGTAACCTTTGGCGACGTGTTTGTCACCGTGGTGGTCACGGTGATGGTCAGATTGGTGGGTGCCGTTGCGGTCACCGTCACCACTCCGGCTCGAACGCAGGTGGCCATGCCGGAATCGCTGATACCGGCAATCTGCCCATTGGCAGTGGCCCAGGCAAGCCCGTCTGCCTGGGTAAGCTGGCGGCTGGAATGGTCACTGAACATCCCGGTGGCGGTGTAGCCCACCGAGCCGCGCGTAGTGATACTCGCCGTAGCGCTGGACGGTGTAACCGTAATGCTGGTCAGTGTGGGGTGGCCGGCGCCGCAGCCCGCAAGGAGCAGGGCGGCAAGCAGGGCCAAGACTAAAAGGGTCAGTTTGGGTTTCATGGGGGTTACTCCTGGGGTTAGATGCTGTCAAAGGCCTGGAATGAAACCTGGCTGCCGGCCCCCAGAACAGCGACCTTGCTGGCTGGAACTCCGGGGAAGGGCAGCGGATGAGACACTGTGTATCAAAACGAGACACCGACAGCCCGTCAGCGCAGGGGAATGCGCTACTCTCCCAGTGCAATCAATAACTTAGCTCCTCAATTACAAGCCTGAGTTTGGCCGCCTGGTTGCACAGCTTTACGTGCAGCTTTTTGTCCAGCTGGGTATAGCGGCGAGGACGGCGATTCCGAGGCTAGTTGTGACTCAGGAGAAAACCACAGACTGGCAAGCCTCTGAGCAGTCTGCGGTGGGCAGGCTGGCGCGATTTTTTCCGGGCGCCACCCCGGTAAGGATTCCCGTTAGCGTCAGCGCCGGAGGTAGGGAAAAAGCCGAATCGGAGGCTACGGTCATCGAGTTCGGCACGCCCCGCGAGGCGTTATTTGCCTGCCAATTGCCCCTGGAATTTGCCGAGAAAGTGCGATTGCGCAACGCCGATGGCTCTTTCGACACGGATGCCTGGGTAGTTGCCCTGCATTATCACAACGGACAAGCCGCGGTGGCCGCGCGCTTTGTGCACGAACCCGCTCACTGGGTTGTCAAGCTGTAGCCCAAGCGGGAGCCTTGGAAGTACATGCAGCCTTTGCGCCAGGGCTTGCAGCCACTGGCAGCAAGAGAACAAACTTACCTGCACCCATCATGGAGAAGACGAACTTGGACCAGCCCACAGTTCTGGTTTTATCCGCCGACGCAGAATTCGCCCGCGCCGTTCTGGCGCGCTGGCAGACCGAACGTAATGTGCCCGCCTTTGCCCTGGTGAGCAGCCGGGTATGGAATGGCTCTGCCACGGCCGCTTTCGACCTGGCGATCGTCGGCCCCGTGGAGGACGCCGCCCATCCTGCTCTGCCGGCGCTGGAGACAACCGGGAAGCCGGTAATTTGCGTCTGCGTGAGCGCTGCTGCGGCACAGGCCCTGCGCGACAAAATGCCGCGCGTGCTGGCGCTGCGGAGCTATGAAGGATATCTGGATGCGCTGGTGCTGCTGGGAGGCGAGTGCCTGCGGCGGGTGGAGGCGGTGAAGCGGGCGCAGCAGGCGGAGCACTCAGCCGCTACCATACAGCGTCAGGCTACACTCGGCCGCTACATGGTGGAGATGCGGCACAGCCTGAACAATGCCCTGACTTCTGTCCTGGGTAATTCCGAGTTGCTGCTTATGGAGCCGGGGGCATTTTCCGCACCTGTGCGCGAGCAGATTGAAATCATCCGCAACATGAGTCTGCGCATGAACGAAATCATTCAGCGCTTCTCCTCTTTGGAAAGCGAAATGAAAGTGGCGGAGGAGCGCGGAATCCGCCCACCAGCATCCCCGAAGGCCTTTGCCGTTGCCCGCGGGTAACCCTTCTTTTCACCACAGAGGCACAGAAAGCACGGAGGGAGTGAAGGCACCAGGCCCGCTTCTGGAACTACATCGGCAAGGCCAGCGTTTTGTAAAGTGTGCTAAGGCCTTCCATGAGAAGGCGGGTCGGAGTCAAGTCGGTTCTTTGGTTTTTCGTTTTATAGGCAAGGTTTTTAGGAAGGAAATTGCCCGACCGGCACGCCTGGAAAAAATCAATCTCGCAGGACACGCGCAGGATCGGTCCGGCTGGCCCGACAGGCAGGCAACAGACAAGCCAAAAAGGCAGTAGTGGTCATCACTGCTAAGGCAAATCCGAATACGACCGGATCGTGCGGGCTCACGTTGTAGAGAAGCTGTCCGAGCAATCTGGTGAGGGCGAGCGCTGCGGCGGCGCCAAGAAGGACGCCTCCAACCGTTAAACGTAGGCCGCGAGACATGACCAGGCGAAGCAGGTTGGCTGCGTTCGCGCCAAGAGCCATGCGCAGGCCCAATTCGCGCTTGCTTTGCGCGACCGTGTAAGACATCACTCCATAGAGTCCCACCGCGGCAAGAAGAAGCGCCAACCCGCCCAAAGTCGAGACCAGGGTGACGGCTACGAGTTGCGGCGAGGTGGCGCGGTTCACTTGTTCCTGAAGCGTGATCATTTCGTACAGGGCAAGATTTTGGTCCAACGCGTGTACTTCGCGGAGAACTGTCGCCAATGTGCTCTGCAGCGATTGTGTAGTGCGGATATTCAAATCTGGGTCTCTGACGAATTCCTGCCGCAGCGGCACATAGAAGAACGGTTTGGGCGTCTCGCCCATGCTCTCGTAGGTCGAGTCGGCGACTACGGCGACCACTCGCGCCCAGCGTCCCTTCAGCTGAAGCCGGCGTCCGACGGGATCCTGACCGCGCCAGTACCGCTCCACCATGGTCCTATTCACGATGGCGACCAGTGGGGCGTTCTCATCGTCGCTGCGCTTAAATTCACGACCGGAGAGAAGAGGAATTCCCAGAGTTGCGAAATAATCTGGACCGACCTGGTTGTACTCCACCTCAGGTTGCTCATTCGGAGAAGGCTGATAGCCATCCACAGCAATCGGGGTAGAAGAAAAAACGGCGTAGCCCAATGGCGTAACGTTGGCGAACGCGGCGGACTTCACGCCCGGAAGCGCACTGAGCCGAGCGATGAGTTCGTCCTGAAATGTCTTGGCTCGCGGGACATCGTATCCCGCTGCCACTAATGAGACCGCCGTCGTCACCACGCTGGTTGTAGTGAAGCCGGGGCTTGTGCTGCGAATTTTTTCCAGACTCTCGAGCAACAGGGCTGACCCCACTAGCAGAATGAAGCTGAGACTAACCTGGAAGATGACGAGGCCGGAACGCATCCAGGCTTTTCCCCGAGCGCCGACCACGCCGGAGGAGTCGGCCTTCAAAGGCCCGACCAGATCGAGGTGACGTATTTGAAAGACGGGAATGATCCCCACAATCAAGGTCACGAGCAAGCAGACGCCGGCGCCCATCGCCAGCACGCGCCCGTCGATCGCTCCCGGCAAGTACAGTGCTTCTCCCTCGCGGACTGGCAGCAGCATCACCAGGAGGTGCCGGCACCAATACGCCACCAGAAATCCCCCGGCTGTTCCCAGGGTCGAGAGGACGAGGCCCTCGGTGAGGAGCTGCTTCAACAGACGCCGGCGGCGGGCTCCAATGGCCAGGCGTACGCTCATTTCATGCCGTCGAACAAACGACCGGACCAGCAGCAGATTGCCGACGTTGGCGCAAGCGATGAGCAGGACCAACGCGACCACGGCCAGCATCACCTCAAGCGTGGGCAGCAGTTCGTTGGCATGATTGAATGGGGTTTGCCACAGCGCCCACAGCCCGATGCCGCGTCCGCGGTTGGTGGCCGGATAGTCCTTCTGCAACCGAGCCGCGATGGCGGAGATTTGCTGTTGTGCCTCTGCCCTACTGACCCCGGGTTTCAGGCGCACATAGGATTCGATCCATCGCGCGCCCCGGTCCTGGAGCTTGTAACCTCCGCGGAAGGCTGCCTGCATAGAGACGGGAACCCAGAACTGCATCGCCCTGCCCACGAAAGTCCCATAGAATCCCTCGGGCGTAACTCCGATGATCGTGTGCGGGATATTGTTTAAACGCTGTGTCTTCCCGATGATCTCCGGGTCGCCTTTGAAGCGATTGCGCCACATCTCATAGCTGATCACTACAACTGCATGGGAATTGTTGCCAACGTCCTCGGCCGGTTCGAAGCCGCGCCCGAGAATTGGGCGGACCCCGATGGCCTCGAAATAGTTGGCTGAGACAATGCTCCCGGTCGTGACTTCGGCGTGGTCACCAATGTTCAGCGTACTGCCGGTAATCGAACTGACGAAAGAATCCTCGCAGAGTGTGCAACTTCTACGTAAATCGAGGAAGTCCGGCCAGGAAAGCAAATCGATTCTCATGCCCGGTACGAGTCCCGCAACTGCGAACAGCCGCTCCTGATGGGAGACTAGGGGGTAAGGTCGGAACAAGATTCCCTCCACCCAGCTGAACACCGCTGCGTTCGCACCGATCCCCAGAGTCAGACAAAGAACCGCCAGCGCAGAGAAGCCTGGGCTGCGGCGCAATTGGCGCAAGCCGTAACGCAAGTCCTGGACAAAATCCTGCAAGACGCTGCCCCCTCGAGCGTCGCGGCACTGTTCTTCGATTTGCGCGAGCCCACCCATTGCGATCATGGCGGTGCGCCGCGCCTCTTCCAGGGACATGCCTTTGGCAATGTTTTCCCTGATTTGCTGCTCCAGATGCTCGCGAAGTTCTTCTTTCGTTTCTTCCTCAACCTGATTGGGATGGAGGAAGGAGCGTAAACGCAGAGGCAGAGAATAGAACCACTGTTCGATACTCATGTTCAGGCCTCTTCGAGTTGCACGATGCCCGAGATCGCCGCCGAGACACGGTTCCAGTTGGCTGTCTCGTTTTCGAGCTGCTTCCGGCCGAGCAGCGTCAGCGAATAAAGCTTGGCACGCCGATTGTTCTCACTCGATTTCCAGTGGGCCCGAATCCACCCGCGATGTTCGAGTTTGTGCAATGCGGGATAGAGGGAGCCGTCACTGACCTCTCGGTTACCGACATAGACTGCTGCGGCTCCCCTCGGTTAGCAAGGGGTCAAAAAAATCAAGCCTATTTCTGCATAGTTGCTAATTCGGAAGTCACGTCTCGTATCGAGCCGAGTCTCGGGATCGCGATAAGGAGTGTGAAGTCGCCTTAACGTACATTGACACTGCGACCTGCCGCGGAACCTGGGCCACCCGTCCGTCTGCTTCGCTCAGGGCAGGCCCTGGCCACCCGTCGAGGAGGGTCGATTTGGTGGTGATCAGGGCTTCAGATGATACGACGCGGCCATGGGACCGGCGCCCGCCTGGTATGTTCGGGCGCGGACCAGTTCTGCGACCTGCCGAATGTGGCCGAGGTCATGAAGCGCCCATTCGTTCAGCATCTGGGCGAGCGTGATCTCGCCGAACTCCCGGTGTAACGCGATACGGTCACCTGCGCCGTCCGGCAGATCGCGGAGAAATTCGATGTTGGTCTCGCGCTGAACTTGGAAGCGATCGAAGGCCTCCTCCGGATCGGCGCCGCGGTACAGATCGAGGTACATCTGCGCGTCGTCGGGCTCGAATTCGGGACGTGTTTCGGCCATGAACCGGTCGAGGCGCATCCGGTAGCAGTGGCTCTCGGAGTGAGCAAGATGGGCGAGCACTTCGGCGACGGAGAAGCGTTCGGGCCCCGGTTTCCAGCGCGCATCTTCTCCGGTCAACTCGGTCATCAAACCGCGCAGAATTCCAGGAGTCGCCGCCAGAAGGCCCAGGCAGGGAAGTCCATTTTCCGCCATCACCTGATCCTACACTTCCCCTAAAGATGACAGTGGTCTCGTGCAGGCCGATTGATCAGAAATCCCTATTCGCGATCAAAGACGCGGATTTCCGGCCTGGTTTGACCCACCGACTGTATGGTCATTGTCATTACGTTGTGATCAGGAGAAATTTTGATCTCTTCAGTGTCGGCGAGCTTGCCGTTGATCTTGTCACTTACCGCCAGGGTATGCTCGTCCACTCGGCGTATCGAAGATGCAAACTTTGCCTTCACATTTGGGCGTTCGTAGGCGTAATCTCTCCCGTCGAACTTCAGATTCTTCTTTGTCCCTTCGCTGGGAATGGTAAAGGCAAGACCATCGCTTTCGTACGGCTGGATCTGAAGCTCAAAGAGCGAGTTCACTGTTTCGCTTATGCTTTCCCATGTGCCGTCGAATCCTGGCCCTCCTGCCGTTCGCTTGTACACGTAATACACGTTGAATTTCGATCCGTTGGGCTGGACTAAGGTGAAGTCGTCGTCGAGCGTTTTGCCGTCCTCCGAGAGCTTCCAGTTCGCGGTGAGGAGTATTTTGCCGTCGGTTTTACGGACCACTTTCCAGCTATTCGGTCCTTCGACGGTGACGCAGAAAGTCGTCCCGAAGACTCCCGGCTGATCTGTTCCGTCAGCAACAATCGTCTCCGCGTAATCTCCGCCTTCAAAGGCAAATGCATATTTATTTCCACCGACCTTCTTAACCTTCATCTCGTCGGGAAGTCTGCTTTTTGAGCCATTGAGCTTCCA
>DASSQB010000173.1:0-19920 GCA_035702725.1 Terriglobales bacterium
GACACAACTCTGGCGTGGGCTTCACGCGCACCCCAGGCGGACATCGCGCGCGTGAAGGCGCGGATGGGGTGGGAGATGCCCTGGTACACCATCACCGACAGCTTCGACAAGGACTTCGGCGTTGATGAGTGGCACGGCCACAATGTGTTCTTCCGCGACGGCGACAAGGTGTTCCGGACATACTTCATCAACAACCGCGGCGATGAGGCGCTGGGGAGCGTGTGGAGTTACCTCGACATCACGCCACTCGGCCGTCAGGAGACCTGGGAGGAGTCGCCCGAGGGCTACCCCCAGACCCCGCCATACAAATGGTGGAATTGGCACGACAATTACGAGGCCGAGCCCACGCCTCACCCGAAGTGGGTGGATATTATCACCGACCCTCAAGGTGCCGCCATCCGTAGGCGCGAGGAGGAAGCCAAAGCGAGCTAAGGGGCAAAACAGGCCTCAATTGAGAGAGGCGACGGCCGCCCTAACCAAAAAAAAGGAGCCGAAAAAGGCATCTTGATGAAGATGGATTCGGATCAGTTCGTCGCATCCTCGGGGCCCTTCGAAGCCCGTTACGTGGCCTTTCTCGAGACCATCTCCACGCTTCGGCCGGCTTTGCATCGTTACTGCGCCCGCATGACAGGTTCGGTGATGGACGGAGAAGATGTTGTGCAGGAGGCTTTGTTCGAGGCTTATCGGAAGCTGGATAAGTTTGACCAGAGCCGCCCGCTGAAGCCGTGGCTGTTTCGGATTGCCCACAACCGTTGCATTGATTTCCTGCGGCGCAGAGAAGTGCGGGACGAAGCGGAGGTGGCCGCCGCCGTCCCAGAAGCTAGGGAGCCAGCCGAGCCAGTTTTAGGAACCGGAAAGGCTGTCGAACACCTTGTTCTGACACTGCCTCCGAAAGAACGCGCATGCGTGCTTTTAAAAGATGTATTCGATTACTCGCTTGAGGAGATCGCAGAACTGGTCGGATCAAGTGTTGGGGGCGTCAAGGCAGCGCTCAACCGCGCTCGAACAAAGCTGACCGAATCCTCTCCCACAGCGAAGTCGGCTCGAAATGCAAGTCCTGAGTTGAAACGCATTATGCAACTGTACGTCGAACGCTTTAATCGGCGCGATTGGGACGGGGTACGTGAATTGACGAGCGCCGACGCGCGGCTCAACGTTGCCGAAAGGTTTGCGGGGAAGTTTGCAGATGCGCCCTATTTCTACAACTACGAACGCTGGCCATGGCCCTGGAGATTGGCCCTGGGGGAAGTGGACGGCGAACCTGTGCTGATTATTCTGCAGCGTGGCGCCGACACATGGACACCTCACTCAGCCATCCGGTTGGAGGTGATCGGCCAGCGGATCGAACGCATTGTGGACTACATACACTGTCCGTGGGTGCTTGCGGCCGCGACTGATGTAACCATTGCCAAAGTGTGAAGTTTCGCTCGGAGTAAAGGAGTCCTGCATTCCTGGCGGGCGAAGGACTGGCTGACCGTAAAGTGGCTGAGGTGGGCAGACCATCGTAGAACGGTTTGGAGGGGCGCGAACGACGTCACGCCCCCCGACTTCTGCCGTCCGGGCAGCTCCGCGAACGGGTACCTGCCGGGGGTCTCCTACGGACGGGTGACATGAATGTTGAAAGTGTTGTAGTAAAACCCGACTGGAGTTTGTATTCCGTTGGTTACGGAAAGAAGCTCGGCCACGGCGGGATAATTGTTCGTATCGGCAGACAAATTGGGCACGGCCGTCCAATCATTACAAACGCCGGTGGAATCCACTTTGTTGCAGGTAACCGATGCCCAGCCGGTGCCGGGATAGCTGCCGTTGGGACTCATTACGAGGTAATACTCTTGTGACCCCACCGAGAAGTGCGCACGCATGGAGCAGACCGAATTGGTCCCCAAGGACATTGGCCAGCTTTCTTCCGCTCCACTGTAAGCAGGGAAGCAGCGCGAGAAGACCAGCGCGGGATAGTAACCGTCCGGAACGGGTGATGGTGGTTGTGAGCTGGAGATAGGCTGCGAGAACGTTAGATAGACGGTGCGCACTGATTGTTTGGTGAGATTCAGCTCCCACTCGACGCTGCTGACCCCGGTGGCTATGCTGCGGCTCTTGGTACTGGAATACGCATCTGAGCCGCTCGACAGGAAATCGCTTTGCATCAGCGTTGCGCAGGGGGGATTTGCACACACCGGGGTGACGGCGTTCAGTGTGCGGTAAACGTACGATGTGAAGCTAGAGCTGGAGCTCTTTGGGGCTGCCGCGAGGAGAGCGATGGCGGCGCCTGATAACATCACTACCGCCAAGGAACGTCTGACGCCCGTGAGCAAAATGGTGCGAGATTTTGCGAAGTAGAGCTTCATTGGCTTTCTCCTTGTTCTTGTTTCTTACCTCTCTGGCCGGCGGTGGCACTGCACCCGGCTAACCACGTTGCGCGACCCTTGCACACCAGTTCGCCACCGTCAAATGAAGGGGTGTTAAGTTTTGTCTTAAGGTCTAAATATTTGATTCTTAGCTGGTTATCTTAAAGGCCTTCGAAAATTTTGCTACTCATGCCACAGCAACAGGTGTATGCTTTCGCCGCGTGATGAGCCAGGCGCGCCCCAAAAAACAGGTGTGTTACCACTTCGGCCCATATGAGTTGGATACGGGGCGAGGTAAGCTCCTAAAGTACGGGGTACGACTACGTTTGGAGCGAAAGCCCTACCAGCTGCTTCTGGGGCTGCTGGAACGGCCTGGCCAGGTGGTCCCACGCGGTGAGTTGCATCGTTCGCTGTGGGGCGAAAACACCTTCGTGGATTTTGAAAATGGCCTGAATGTAGCGGTAAAGAAACTACGGGGCACACTGGGGGATTCCGCTGAAGCCCCTGTGTATGTTGAGACGATCGCAGGCGAGGGCTATCGCTTCATAGCTACAGTGAAGCAGACCGCAACTGGGGAGCTTCCCGGCGACCCCTCGGAGCCCACAGGAGCCGAAAAGCTTGTCCCGGTCATCCAGGAGGCCCCCGCCGCGGCGTTGCTTCGAAGCTCAAGGCGGCACATTTGGATGCGGGCGGCGCTGGCTGTATCTGTGTTGCTCGGTGTGGGAGGAATAGCTGCTTTCTTCCCACGGTCCGCCCCCGTGCGGCCGCCGAACGGTACCACGGTTCTAGTCGGTCCCTTCGAAAACACCACCGGAGAGCCGGTGCTGGACGGTACCCTGCAGTTCGCCCTGGAGCGCGAGCTCAGCAATTCACAATATCTTCGCGTAGTTCCCCCGGAGCGAGTGCAGGACATTCTGCACCTGATGCGGCGGCCGCCACAAACTCGGCTGGATCGAAGCCTGTGCCTGGAAATCTGCCGCCGCACCCCCGAGATTCGCGCCTTGATCACCGGCCGAGTCGATAAGATTGGCCCGCGCTACCTGCTTACCGCGCAAGTTATTGATCCCAGCAGCGGAACCGCATTGTGGGGTGAGGAGACGCAAGCCGATTCAGAAAATAACATTCTTTCAGCGGTGCACGGCCTGGCTACACAGGTCCGTCACGATGTCGATGAGTCCGCTCCCGCTTCGGATACGAGGATCGGGGACGTGGAACAGGTGACCACGACTTCTCTGCGGGCGCTTCAGCTCTATTCGGAAGCGGACAACCTGATGATCGTGAATGGGCCGGACGGCCAGGACATTGTTGACCTCCTGACGCAGGCCCTGGCCGAGGACCCCGATTTTGCGAGCGCCCATGTCATGCTGGGTTATGTGTTGTCAAATATGGGCCATCCCCGGGAGGGAATGCCGCATTTTGAACAGGCGATGGCCCTGGCCGACAAAGTAAGCGAGCATGAGCGCCTTTTCATTGTCGCGAGTTATTACGAAGTTCACCGCGACATTCCCAAAGCCATCGCAGAGTACGAAGAACTCTTACGACATTACCCCGATGACATGTGGGCGTTGAATAACCTCGCCGGCTTCTACAACGAGGCAGGGCGTCAACGGGATGCGCTGCGCCTGGCGGCGCATCGAGCCATGCTCAGACCCGAGATTCGGGACAGGCCGATCGCAGATATTTGGAGCCAGTTGATGCTGGCGGGCGATTTGGCCGACGCAAACACGTTGGCCGCCAACTGCACTCGGCACCCCGATACCGGCCCCTGCGAGGCACTGTTAATACAGGTAGCCGTGCAACCGGTCTGGCAGCAATTGCGGACGGGGCATCCGGAAGAAGCGCTGCGCCTCGGCCGGCAACTGGCGCAACGCTCCGCGCAACTCGCTCCCGAAGCGACTGGAATCTTAAACTCCACTCTATATGAGTTGTATATGGATTTAGGAATGCTTGGGGCAGCCGACCAAGTGGCCTTGAAGATAACTAAGCCCGATTATGAATATGGTGAGGCCATGATTGCTCACGCACGCGGGGATCTGACCGCGGAAAGCGCGTTCCTCACGCCGGTAGTTCGCAACCCGGATTGGGTGGGGCCGGGGACCTTCATGCGCCTGATCGAGGTTAATCGGATTCCCGAGGCTCGCGAAGTGCTTGCCCATAAAGAGAAACTCAAACAGGCGCCCGACCTTGTTCGACTCGCCCGTGGCTTTATCAAATTGGCGGAGGGCGATGCGGCAGGCAGCCTCCCCGACTTGCGCCTGGCAACAAACAGCTTGCAAGAACAAGCAGGAGGGGGCTACATCCCCGCGGCCGATCATGAGGCCACCGCCCTGGAACAGACCGGGGACATGTATGGGGCGATCGCCGTTCTGGTCGGCCTTCAAGACCAACTAGCGGCGTTTGGTGACTCCTCTGTCGTGCACTTCTATAACCTGGACGCCCGCTGGCACCTGGCCCGCCTCTATCGGGAAACAGGACAGTTGGGCAAAGCGGAACTGGTGGAGAATGCCGTGCGCACACAGCTCAAATTGGCTGACCCCGACCACGCCATCGCACGCGCGCTCAGAGAACTGTCCGCCACAGCAATGCAAGCAGCCGTTCGGCCATGAGAGCAGCCCAAGCGCACACACCATTCATCAGAAAGCCAATTTCAAGGCAAACTGCAGGTTGCGCGGATTGGCTGTCCCGCTAGCCTGACCAAAGTACGGATCGGAAATGTTGTTCGATCCTAAAAAGAAGTTTGTGTGGTTGAAGATATTGAATGCTTCCGCCCGGAACTGCAGTTTGTAGCTCTCCGAGAGGCTGAAGTTTTTGAACACGGAGGTGTCTGTGTCCCAGTATCCCGGGCCGATGAAGGTGTTGCGTCCCAGATTGCCAACGCAGCCCAGGCAGGGAGCCGAAAAGAAATGGCTCGGCAAGTCGAAGCCGTTGGTCCACTGGTCATGGGTGGGGTGCACATTTTCAGCCACAGCGTTCGGTCGGTCATTGCCTACCCCGTCCAGGTTGTAATCACCACCGGTGTTGATGCAGTGCGCCGGATCGAAAGTGGCGCTGTCGCAGGCGCCGGGCGCAGTTGGTTGCAGGAAGGCGCGGTTCGGGTTGAACGGGGTCCAATGGCTGCCGCTCTGAAAAGACCAGATGCCGTTGAGCTGCCATCCACCCAGCAGGGCTCTGGACAGTCCTTGGGTGTGCCGGAAAAATGGGAGCGTCCAGACGTAATTGAAGGTGGCACGGTGGCGCACGTCAAAGGTGGAGTTACCGCGGTCCAGGCCAGGCATGGTTTGGTCGGTTGTATAGCCATCTCCGGAAGCAAACCCATTATCGGTCGTATGGGAGTTGTGCCAGCCCGAGCCGTTATCAATAGAGTGGCTGAAGGTGTAATTGCCGCTCACTTGCCAGCCCGCGCTCAAGCGCCTGCGCAACGAGGCCTGCAACCCGTGGTAACTGGATCGGCCGACATTAGACCAGACGCGCAGGTTTCCGTAGTTAGGGTTTAAAAGGCCCCTTGCATTAATGGGGTTACCATCTGGCGTGAGATTGGTGTTGATCTTACTGCAAAGCTTGCGCCCGAAATTGTC
Source organism: Terriglobales bacterium (assembly GCA_035702725.1). GTDB lineage: Bacteria > Acidobacteriota > Terriglobia > Terriglobales > Acidobacteriaceae > JAICWP01. Next base: position 5,921 of record DASSQB010000173.1, read on the forward strand.
CGTGATGCAGGTGCCCTCGGGCAGAAGCGCGCCGGGAATGCGGTTCACGTCTTCGGCGTGGATGAGATCGCTGGCCGCAGTGCCAACATAATTTACCTCGAGGACGATCTTGGAGGGCAGCTCCCTCTGGACTCCGAAGAACCAGTTGCGCACCACAGGATCGCGGATGCCCGCCGGGTAAATGATACCGGTCAACATCGCCAGGTTGGCATTGGCGCTGTCCCAGCCGGATATGTTGCCGGTCGCCTGCGGGCCGAAACCGGCATTCTGGCCAGGCGGCGCCGAGCCCAGATAAGTCGGCGGCCCGCCTGCCACGGGTCCGTAGATGATGTTGTCAGTGCTGGCAGGAAATACCAGATAGTTTAGCGCTTCATTCAGGGAATAGTAGGGCGGGTTCCAGCGCGTGTCCGACATCGGTCCGTAGATCGCGCCTTGGTATGCAATGCCGTAGCCGCCGCGCAAGGCGGTTTTGCCATCGCCGAACAGATCATAAGCAAAGCCAAGCCGCGGGCCGAAATCAAGATGATTGCCAGCGCCCAGGGCAGACGCCGGAGCAAAGCCGCCTGGCCCGCATGCCCCGGCCAGGACGGCACGGGGGTTGTCCGGACATGGAGTGCTGGCATTCTGGATCTGCCCCGCGCCAGTAGTGATGTTGTCAATGACGTTCTGCCCCGGCCCCTTCACGAAGGTAGTAGCAAGATTGTTGGCGTCGGTCAGCCGCCGGTAAAGGTCGTAGCGCAAACCGAGGTTCAGGGTGAGGCGCCGGGAGAATTTCCAGTCGTCTTGAGCGAAGAAGCCGAAGGCCCAGTTGCGAAAGTGGCGGATGTTGGTGGCAAGGTGCGAGGGAATGCCAGTCTGAAAGCCCGGATCAACCCCCGCACTCTCGCCGTAAGGTGAGTCGAGAGCAAAGAAAAGCGGGTCGAAGAAGGAATAAGAAGGCCTGCCCTGATTGGATTCGGAATGCTGCAGGTTACGGCGAACGTCTCCCCCTATTTTTATGAGGTGCTTGCCGCGGCTGAGCGACACCAGCTCGGAATAAGAATACGTGTGCTCGCGGAAGTACTGTGGATATCCCGAGTAGGAGCCGAAGCCAACCGTGCCATCATCGAAGGCTATGCCGGGCACGCCCGGCAAGGAAACCGGCATTACATTGAGATTAGAGGTGTAGCCGGCGCGAAACTCGTTCACCGTGGTGGGGCTGAAGACACGGATAAAGCTGAATTGGAAATTGGGCGTGGTGGCGGTGGAAGGGGTTACAAAATTATGGCGGGGCGCCAGGACCTCACCGAAGGCAAAATTGTCCCTTGACTTGGCCCAGTTAAATTGAGCGAAAAAGCGGTTTTCAGCATTGGGATCGTAGTCTACGCGAACAGAAGCTTCGTTGCCGTTGAAAAGGTCATCGCTCGTCTGGGACCTGAATGCGTCCAGAGCGTTCACCAGGAATGGCTGGTTGCGGGCGAAAGTTCCGGTTTGAGGGCTACTGAACGGCGAACCTCCCGCACAACCACCCTGATTCATCTGGTCAATGTCGCCCTGCTGCACGCCGAACAAGCGTGCAAACCGGCTGGCCAGTACTCCCGTCCCGTCGGTAAAAGCAGGGCACAGGTACTGAGCAAAGCTGGTGAAACCTGAACCCGAGTAATTGCCTTTCACATACTGCTGCAAGGTGTAAGCCGGCCGGCCTGTATCGGCCGGAAAGCTGGAATAAAGCAGGGACGCGACTGATCCCGGAAATGCGGCCTCCACCGCCTGCCGGAACTGGGGAGATTCGACGAGGACCTCTCCCGGGGAAGAGGTAATAAATCGGTCGCCCTGGTAGGCAGCGAAGAAAAAGAGCCTGTTATGGATGATAGGGCCGCCCATGGTTCCCCCGAACTGGTTCAGGCGCAGGGGCGACTGTTTGCGGTTGGCGGGATTGGGATCGTTATTGGCAAAGTAAGAGTTGGCGTCAAAGGCATTGTTACGCACGAACTCCCACGCGCTGCCGTGAAGGGAATTGGTCCCTGATTTGGTGACCACGCTGGTAATCGAGCCGGCATTGTTGCCGAACTGGGCGGAGTTGTTCAGGGTCAGGACCTGGAATTCCTCCACTGTATCCTGGATAGGTTGATTAACTGGTCCCCCGCTCAAACCGGTGTTGGCGACCCCATTAAGGAGAAAACCGTTAAAGTTCTCACGCACACCATTTACCACCGTATTGGCGCCCTTTTCAAAGATGATGCCACGCACGTTCACCGCACCGGGCACGTACTGGACCAAATCATAGACGCTGCGGCCGTTCAAAGGCAGGTTGGCAATTTGCTCCGGGTCAACTGTGGCAGAAAGGCGCCCGTCCTGGGTATTCACGGCAGAGGGGGAGGTGGTGACCTCAATTGTCTCCGTGGCTTCGCCCGGCCTGAGGTGGAAATCAACCCTGACCGCCGTCCCAGCGTTCAGAGTGAGCGTGGCGCTGCTCGTGCTGGCGAAGTCTTTTGCCTGGCAGCGCAGCCGATAGCGTCCGGGCAATAACCCGCCGGAATAGTAAAGCCCGGCCTCATTCGTGGGAAAGACGAGGTCAATGCCAGTATCCAGGTTCAGAACCAAGACGCGAGCGCCTGAGATCACTGCTCCGGTCGGATCGGTGACCAAGCCGGTGAATTGGCCGTGCTCGACCTGGCTTAAGGCTGGAATCCAAAATACCGCAAGGAGGACGAGGCAGGCGGCGCAACGTACCATTCAGACCTATCCCTTTTTGCATGTGTTGGACCTACCACAGAAAGGATTCAACGGTTTTGGCTCACTGATGTGGTCGGTCATTTCTTGGGCGAGGAGTATACCCCAAACGGCAAAATCGCAGATATAGAAAGAGTTGGTTTGGAAGAGGCGATTGTCTCGTCGCACGACCCTCCTACTCTCCGCCTGCCTGCTTCTGATTCATGAGCCGGGTGATTTTCGGCATCAGCGCACATGACCCGGGCACGTTTGGTGTGGCACGCGCCATATTAGCGCAACCGCGAGTGGTTGACCTTGGGTCTACCCCGGCGGTGCCGCTGCCATGAGTTATACTGCCGGCCTTCCGACCTCAAAAGCTTCGGGCAGACGCGATATGGGGAAGCACATCACACGCAGAGAGCTACTAGGACGATCGTTGATGGTGGCGGCGGCGCTGGGCCTACCGCTGGCTGGGCAGACAGACGGGCAGACGGCGAAACGCCTCAAGGTGGTAGTGGCGGGTGCGCACCCGGACGATCCCGAGTCTGGCTGTGGCGGAACCATGGCCTTGTACTCTGACATGGGTCATGACGTTTCCATTATTTATCTGACAAGGGGTGAGGCGGGCATTCGCGGCAAGTCGGAGCAGGAAGCGGCCGCCATCCGTACCGGGGAAGCGCAGAAGGCCTGCGCCATCCTGAAAGCTAAGCCGGTATTTGCCGGGCAGATTGACGGCGACACCGAGGTCAACCGAATGCGCTACGAGAAGTTCGCCAGGCTCCTGCAGGCGGAACAGCCGGACATCGTCTTCACCCATTGGCCGGTTGACACGCATCGCGACCACCGGGCTGCATCCCTGCTGGTTTATGACGCCTGGCTCGTCGCTCACAAGAAATTTGACTTGTACTATTTCGAGGTGGAGCAGGGCACGCAGACGCAGCTGTTCCATCCGACCAACTACGTGGACATTACGAAAACGGCGGAGCGCAAACGGGCGGCATGCTTCGCGCACATGAGCCAGCAGCCGGAGGACTGGTACCGGCTGCACGAGAAGATGAACGCGTTCCGCGGGATGGAAGCCGGTTACCAGCAGGCCGAGGCGTTTGTCCGCCACTGCCAGAATCCGGCAGGACCGGAGCTTTTGTGACCGGCCCGGGACCGGAGCGTCACGCAATTGGACTTTTCTAGGGCAGGCCAGCGCATTGGGCAACTTTGCCGAACCAGCTACCGATGCATTTCAACGCAAATTAGCGTACTGGGGTGGTGATTGCTTTCGACGTCCTCAAAATCCGCCGGTGCTTAGTACCTTGGGATTCAACGCCCCCTCCCGGCACCAGCCTGCATGACCAATGTTCAGTGCCAGCCGTTCCGCGGGACATCTCCGGCATGAACATACGTGATCCCGACTGGCACCGAAGAGCCATTCCGGAGCTCCATGCATGTACCTAACATCGCAGTATGTCCGAGCAAGAGATCCGCAAAGAACTACTGCAATTGCTGGTCAGCCGCTACGAACAACAGCGCGATCAGTACATGACGTTGTCGAAGCAAACCATTGATTGCTCCTTTGCCCGCTGGGCGATCGCCGAATTACGAAATGAGGGCCTGGTCGAAGAGCAAGTCCGAGGGGTGATTCGGCTGACAGCGTTCGGATACATGAAGTACCGGAGCGCACCGTTTTCCTACGCCGACGCGGTCTGAACCGTGTAAGCAAAGGCGCAAAATTCCAGGCTTTCGGGTTCCTCTACCCCGAGGCGTACATGTTCGTTAGTAATCTGCCCTGATTTATTGCTGCCATAGCATATTGCTACCCATGAGCTCCCCCTTTCGGCCGGCGCGGGGCGTCCCAAAACTACCGTGCGATGACATGCCTTCAGCCACTATCCGGTTCGGCGATGGGCAGCGTTCATCCGCCAGACTTCAGACCATCTCCGCCAAGGGTGGGCTGCTTCGGGTGCTCAAACCTCTCAACCCGGGAGCAGTGGTGGAATTGATGTTTTCGACGCACGTGGGGCCCATACTAGCTAGAGCTGAACTGCTCAGCCCTCGTGCAGCCTCGCCGATCGGCTTGCAGCCATTTCGCTTTATCACGATTGAGCGTTCCGAGCTGCGAACCCTGCGCGCTGCGATGGCATCGTCCTAGCCGCCGCGCAGTTCCAATTGTTACGAACCCGTAAATCATCTATGACTTTGCGGTGAATTTCCCGCCGTTACCGAAGACGGTACCATCCGTTTTATTTCTGCCACGATTCATCGAAAGCTCCACTCATATTCCTGGTAAACCTCCACGCCCACAAGGTGCGACATTGACGCGGATATCGAACTCGCTGATCGCACTTTGGTGCGGCGCGCAGTGGAGAAAATGCGGCGGAAACAGCTGCACTGCCTGACTACGAATATCTCCTGCCCGCTGGGCAGTCTGCGGGCAATTCCCGGTGTGCCGTCGGCGGAGCCGGCGTCAGCCAGGTACACTCTCGTACTCCGCATCTTCGGGTAGTCCTGCTCGGTCAGCGAAGTCAGCAGCCGCGGCTAGCGTGCTGACCACCAACCGTCGCTTCCGGGTGATGGGACATTTCCGCATTGTGCGCCTGTTCGTGCGCACCGCCCTGAACACCTGGAACGACAGCTTCTTCCTGCGTGACCACAAGTACTGGCACTCGGAAGCCTAGAATTTGAGTGGCTCGCTGGCGCGCGCCGGCAGCGAGCCGTATCCGTCCACCAGGTCGGCCGTGAGGCTGTTCTGCTGCACAATGGTCCTGTACAGCTCGGCGCTGCCCCGGGCGATTCGCACTCGGGCTGCCGGGTCAAGCGCATACAGTCCGAAGCGCAACCTCCAGCCTTCGCTCCACTCGAAGTTGTCGGTTAGAGTCCAGTGAAAATAGCCGCGAATGTCGCGGCCTTCGCTGATCAGGTCGTGCAGCTCCTTCACCGCGTTCACAATCAGCCAGGGGCGGATGAAATCGCGCGCGTCAGGCACACCGTTTTCCAGGATATAAACCGGCTTATTCAGGCGCGAGGCCCGTTCCACCGCGCTGCGTAGCGCCTGGGGATAGGCCTCGCCGTAGGGATTATCCGTGCCGCGATCGCCCTGGGGCGCATCCGGCGGCACGAACAAACGACCATAAAGCTGGGAGGCATAGCCGGTATCGAAGGCCACATGAAAGCGACTGTATACATTCAGGCCTACGAAGTCGCAGGTGCCGCGCACCTGTGCGAGGTCGCCGTCGGCCAGCGAAAGGGGAAACGCCAGGCGCCCCTCTTCCACCACTCGCAGGAAGCTGTTGTTGAACAGCTCGCCCGCCAGGCTGGCGACCACGCGGTCCAGTTTGCCGCCGGCCCGGGCTGGTTCGAAGACGACATAATTGTGCGCCCAGCCGACTTGCGCGCCCGGTTGCACCCGGTGGATGGCGCGATAAGCGCGGGCATGGGCCCTTCCCATGCTGCTCATCACGCGAATTGCGTTCAGCAGTTCGCCCTTGCGACCGGGAGGGAATTCGCCCAGCACGTAGCCGAGCGCGGCATAGACATTGGGCTCGTTGAAGGTGACCCAATGCTGGCAAAGGTCCCCCAATTCCTCCACTACCCTCCGCGAAAACTGCTCAAACAATTCGTCGGCTTGCGGGCAAAGGAATCCGCCCTTGTGTTCCAGCCAGAGCGGATGCGAAAAATGGTGCAGGCAGACGAACGGTTGGATTCCACGGTGGCGAAGACCCGTGAGCATGGCGCGGTAGCGTTCCACGGCCTGCCGGTTCCACTCGCCTTGCCGCGGCTCCAGGCGGCTCCACTCCACCGAAAGCCGCAGCGCGTTCAACCCCAAACCGCGCGCCAGGTCGAAGTCAGGCTCAGCATCTTGCCACCAGTTACAGGCCAAGCCGCGGCGGTCCCTGGACTTGATTCGCCCGGCTGCCTCCCAGGCATGCCACTGGCTGGCGCCATGGCCTCCTTCCACCTGGTAGGCGGCGGTCGAAATCCCCCAAAGAAAACCAGGCGGAAAGGTTAAGGCGGCAGGCCGTTCCCGGGCGCTGGGCGGGGGAAGGGACGTCATTGTGCCCGCATTCTAACCGAACCCCGGTAAATGGCGTGTTGAGGTCGAAGTGCGTGGCGCATCAGTCCACTCAATATCTAATGTCTCGATGTTACAGCAGCATTACTTGCCGATGAATGTTTCGTTACATGGGTGAGGGGCCGCTTGCGGCAGCCGCTCCGAAATCCTCACATCTCCAGGTGACTGCAATCACTGCGGCAACGCGAGCGGCGGACAAAAATAAACCAAAGATGTTTGCATAAGAAAAATTTTTGCCCCGATAACTTCACTTTTCAGCGCTCTATCGGAGGCCGTCATGAAAATCCGCAAAATTATGACCAAGGCTCCCACTTATTGCACGCCTTCCTGCACCGCCGAGATGGCGGCCAGCCTGATGCACCAATGTGATACCGGCATTCTGCCCGTGGTGCAGGATTCCCTCGACCTCAAACTCATTGGGGTTGTCACCGACCGCGACCTGTGCCTGGCGGTGATTGCCGCCCGCCGCGACCCGGCGCATACGGTGGTGAATGAGTGCATGAGCCGCAATCCCGTGTGCGTTGGTCCGGACGACGACATTAAGCAGGCCATTGAGCTCATGGCGGAGCATCAGGTTCGCCGCCTTCCCGTGGTGGATGAGCACGGCAAGGTTTTAGGCATGCTATCGCTGGCCGACATCATCGAACAGGATGCTGTCGGTTTCGAGGTGCTGGCGGGCGCGTTCAAGAAGATCTGCGCCCCTTCCCGCGTATTGAGTGCCAAACGCGGCCGTGCGGCATGATTGGAAACGGCATACCTGAGAAGCCGGAAGGCAGAAAGGAAAACCGTATGAAAAGGACAATCCTGTGTCTTTCTTTTGACGAAACTGTTTCGGCGAGCCGGCGTTCGGCTTTGGAAGAGGCGGGCTACACGGTGATCGCGACCACGCAAGCAGCGGATGCACTGGAATTGCTGTCGTCCGTAGCCTTTGATCTCATGATCGTAGGCCATCGCTTCTCTGCTGGCGACAAGCACAAGCTGGCAGCAGAGGCCAGGGAGCAGGGAATACCTGTGCTGCTCATCTGCGGAGCCTCGGCTGATGCGGAGGTTCCGGTGGATGTCCGCGTCTACGCTCTGGAAGGGATCGCGGGCATGGTGGGCGCCGTGGCCAGGCTGCTCCCTCAGGTCTCGGCGGCGGCCACTGCACGCGCTGCATGAGCCCGCCAACCCTGACTGGAAAGTCGCTTCCGAAGGCGGCAAAGCGCGATTTTTGCAGGGTGCAATTCTTGCCTGCAGCAGGCAAAAACTTCCTCTTCACCACTTCCTTGCCTGGCTCGCCCAAAAGGTAAGTTCCTCAATTCACTTTAGTTACTTGCCGGTGAGCCAATTGGTGTAGAGGATGCTCTTTATCGGCAGAAATGAAACAACTGCTGCTGATTACTTTGGGAACCTTTCGGCTTTTGTGTCGCATGTTGGGAGCCTGAATCACAGCCTATGTCTTATCTCCTTAAATTTTCCCGAAAATTACTGCTCACAATGCTGTGCGTGGTAGCCATGGCCGCGGCGCAGTCCGTGCCGGCAGCGCCTTCGCAGGGCGATACCGGCTTTACCTCCTACGTGGAGTTTGACGGCACTTCCAACGCCGAGGGCCAGGTCTACCGGCTCAACTCCAGCGTGGGCTACAGCTTCACCCAGCACTTTGGCGTGGATGTGGGCGTTCCCGTTTATTTTGTGCGCCCATCGAGTTCCGTTACCGGAACCACTGGCAGTACATCCGGGAATGGTTTGGGCAATCCGTACCTGGACCTGCGCCTAAAGTTCCTGAATCCCGCAGTGAACTTTGGTTCGGTGCTTACCGGATATGCGCCCGCAGGCGACAGCAAGCTGGGCCTGAGCACGGGGCGCGCTACCTTCGACTGGACCAACCACTTTGATCATTCGTTCAACAATCTCACGCCCTTTTTTGAGGCCGGCTTGTCCAACACGGTGGCCGATACGAAGCTATTCCTGCGGCCGTTCACCAGTCTGGGGATGAACTCCCACTTCCAGGGCGGCGCCAGCTATCAAGTGGGCAAGTACTTCAACGTGGGAGCCTCAGGGTACGACATTCAGCCCTTCGGCCAACAGACCATATTCAGCAAGGTGGCGAAGGGACAGGCGGCAGTGCCAACTCATGGCAAGCCTTTCCAGAACAATCAGCAGGTTACCGGCAGCTCTGACCTGGCCTACGACAACGGTTTTTCCGCCTGGATCGGCGCGAGTCCGTCCCCATATCTGGATATGCAGTTGGGGTATACGCGAAGCATTCAGTACGATTTGAACTCGGTCTCATTCGGTATAGGCGTCAATGTTGGTCGCCTGTATCACAGAAGCTCGAGCAAGTAAAAGCTGTTGCAGTACGCAAGGAGGACACTAACCTATGAAGCAGTTGCAGATCACAGTTCTAGCGTTGGCAGTCATGTGGTGCGGCGCTCCCGCGTTCGCCCAGCACGGCCATGGCATGGGAAACGGGATGAATAACGCAATGGGCGAGGGCGGCTCGCACCGCATGAGCCCCACAACTTCTTCGCCCCACCGCATGACCATGACCCAGCAACTGACTAAGAACACGGCGCTGGCGGGTAAGATCCAAAAGCTGACCGGCATGCCAGCACAGCAGGCCTGTTCCGGATTCAAGAACCTGGGCCAGTGCGTGGCCGCGGCTCACGTCAGCCAGAACCTGGGCATTGGCTTTGCCTGCATGAAAGCGGATATGACCGGTGTGGCTGCTCCCGCGAGCGCGAATTGCCCAGTGGTTAAAGGTGCCGCCAGCACCAAGGGCATGAGCCTGGGCAGAGCCATCCAAACGCTGCAGCCCACCGCGAACAGCAAACTGGAGGTCAAGAAAGGGAACAAACAGGCCGATCAGGACATCAAGGAGAGCAGTAACTCTTAAGCTTTTGCAGCCGTCGACAAATCCAGCCCCGCCTCCCGGGCGGGGCTTTTTATTGGGCAAAGGCATGGAAGAGCTGAAAAGCTTGTGCAGGCCAATTCGGACTTCCAACGGTGGGCCGGGAAAGGTTTCTATTGACATATATCTATATTAACTAATATATATATTAAGAATGCGCGATCGCGATCCACAGAAGTTTCTTCCTCTTAAGCCGCAGTGGTTCCACATCCTGCTGGCGCTGGCCGGGGGAGATCAGCATGGTTACGGGATTATGCAGGAAGTCTTGAATCGCACCCACGGAAAAGTGCGGTTGTGGCCCGCCACCCTCTATGGCTCCATCAAACGGCTCATCGAGGCGGACCTGATCGAAGAATCCAACGAACGGCCAGCTCCGGAATTGGACGACGCCCGCCGCCGCTATTACCGGCTGACCGCCTTGGGCAAACATGTGCTGAACGCCGAATGTGAGCGCCTGCAGGAATTGGTTCGCGCCATTCGAGTAAAGCAAGCCATGGTGACGGAATGACTCTCGCATGGCGTCTCTACCGGTGGCTGGCGCAGGCCTTTCCCCACGAGTTCAAGCTGGTTTACGGCGCCGAGGTGATGCAAGTCGGGGAGGACGTGGTGGAGGAGGTCGCCAGAAGGCAAGGAATTACAGGGTTGATCCACCTTATCGCGGATATTGCCATTTGCCTGCCTCTCGAATACTTGAGTGAGATGCGCCGCGACATGCGCTATGGCTTGCGGGCGCTGATCAAGTCGCCCGGATTCGCGCTGGTCGGAATCATTTCGATGGGCCTGGGAATCGGGCTGACCACCACGGTGTACAGCTCAAAATGGAAGATGATCCTTCGCAATCTTCCGGCAGCGGCCAACGCCAAACGTCTAGTGATGCCCGAAAAGCCGGTCTCCTATTACTACGTGGAGCAATACCGGGAACAGAGGAGCCTCTTCACCGGGGTCGCTGCATTTCAGACCGGCATTCCCTTCAACGTCACTTTTCAACACGATGTGAGTGCCAGGCCGGAGCGCATCTTCGGACAGCTAGTATCACCGGATTATTTTTCCGTACTCGGTGTCCGCGCTCAGCGTGGCCGGGTGCTCAGCGCAGAACTTGATAAGCCCGGCGATGCCGCGGTTGTGGTGGTCAGCGATCGCTTCTGGCGCACCCGCCTTAATTCCTCCCCCGATGTGCTGGGACAAACCCTTCGCCTGAACGGACAAGCGACCACCATTGTGGGAATCACACCGAAGAATTTTAACGGCGCCGTTGCCATCAATCCTGCTGAGCTGTTCGTCCCCATCACGGCTCCAGCTGCCATTGCTCCGGAGCTCGCCAATGACGTGCTGCACCATCACAACGCCAAAGACTTTCTCGCTATCATGTGCTTGGCTCCTGGCGTCAGCCTGGAATCGGCGGAAGCCGCCCTGGACGCCATCACCCGTCACCTGGATGAACAGGATGCTTCGGCGCCGGCACCTCTCGATAAAGGTCGGCGCGTGACCTTGATCGGCGCCGGCACGATGGTGCCGATTCCCCGCAAGTTAAAGCTCGTCGTGGTCGGATTTTTTCTCGTGCTGATGGGGCTGATCATGACCATTGCCTGCACGAACCTGGCCAACATGGCGCTGGCGCGCGGCGCCAATCGCCGCAAGGAACTGGCGATTCGTCTGGCCGTCGGAGCCAGCCGTTTTCGCCTTGTGCGGCAGATGATGAGCGAGGGCGTTTTGCTCTCCCTGCTGGGCGGCATGGCAGGATTCGCGCTTGCCTATTGGCTTTGTGTGCTGAACGCCCGATTCACTCCGCCCACGGCCGTGCCCATCGAACCACCGTCCACGCCGGACTGGCACGCCGTCATCTTTGTATTCGCCTTAGCTATCGTCTGCGGCATCGGATTCAGCCTTGTGCCTGCTTTGCGCGCGACCAAAGCCAATTTGCCCCCTGCCCTCAAAGAAGGTTCGGCGCTTCAATTGCCGGCTTACCGGCGTTTTGGCCTGCGCAATCTGCTGATGGTCACGCAGGTGATGGGATCGCTCATGTTGCTGCTCATCACCGGATTTCTGGTAATTGGAATCAGCAAAGTGAGCAACCTGCAGACCAGATTCGATCCCCGCACGATGTACCTCTTGTCCATTGATCCGGTGCGCGACGGCTACACCCCGAAAAAAGCGCAAGCCCTGCTCGAGACCCTTACCCAGCGACTGGTGTCGGCCGGACAGGTGCGCAGCGTTGCATTAGCAGCGCAGGCGCCGTTTTCATCCGACAGCGACGCTACCCAGGTAACCTCGGACGACGCGCGCGCGTCTTCGCGGATTCAGATGCCAGTGGTGGAGCAAACAGTGGGCGCGGGCTATTTTGCGGCTCTAAGTGAGCCCATGCTGGCCGGGCGGGAGTTCGCCGAACGGGATCAACGTGCCCGCGCAGATGCGTCGGAGGCGCTGCCCGTGGTGCTGAATCAGAGCGCCGTGCGCGGGTTCTTCGGCAATCGAAACGCCATCGGCGGGCGCCTCAGGGACGACCAGCAGTCCTATGAAGTGGTTGGCATGGTCCCCGACTTGAACTACGGCATCGGCGACAGCCAGTCTGTTGTTTACCTGCCGTTGACGCAGCGCAATTTTGCTCGCCCACCCGCTGACGGCATAACGGTCATGGTGCAGTCGAATGCGGGGACCGATGCGCTCGCCTCCATCCGCAAAGAGATTGCCTCCTTCGATCCCAATCTGAATGTCTTCAATGTGCGAACACTCAGCGACTATCTGGCGCTTAGCCGAGCCGCCGATCGTTTCGCGCTTGATACCTACGGTGGAATTGGCCTATTCGGGTTGGGTTTGGCTGGAATCGGACTGGCGGGGGTCACGGCCTACTCTGTGGCGCAAAGGCGCAAGGAAATCGGAATCCGCACTGCTCTGGGTGCGAGCAAAGCACAGGTGCTCCGCCTGGTGCTGCGCGAGGGCGCGGTCCTGGTGAGCGTCGGAACGATTCTGGGATTTCTGGGCGCGTTCGCTTTGGCTAAAGTGCTTTCCACAATGACGAATGTTCTGGTCGAGTCGCTCAATGTCGGCACGAACGACCCGCGCTTGCTGGTGGGCGCGCCAGTGCTGCTGGCAGGACTGGCCCTGCTCGCCTGTTACGTGCCGGCGCGCACCGCGGCCAAAATTGACCCTTTGAGGGCAATCCGCGAAGAGTAGCGCTATTATCTGCGAAAGCCCGGGAACTACTCTTCCTCCGAATGGAACTTCTGTCAGAGACGCCATTCACTCCCGCAAAACGCGGGCCGGGTCAATCCGGGTGGCGTGCCATGCCGGCCACAGGCAAGCTGTGATTGTGGCGCTCGTCATCACCGCCAATGCCAACCCGAAGGCACGAGGATCGTACGGGCTGACGTTGTAGAGCAGATCCCCCATTAAACGCGTCAGCACCAGCGCCACAACTGTTCCGAAAAAAATACCAATAGCGGTCAAGGCCAATCCACGCGAGATCACCACCCGCAGCAGGTTCGAGGCTCCGGCGCCAAGGGCCATGCGCAGTCCCAGTTCGCGGGTGCTCTGCGAGACCGTGTAGGACATCACTCCATAAATGCCGATCGCAGCGAGAAGAAGCGCCAGGCCTCCCAGAATTGCCACCAGGGTCACGGCCACAAGTTGCGGCGAGGTGGAGCGATCCACCTGTTCCTGGAGCGTAATAATCTCGTACAGCGCAAGGTTTGGGTCCAGGGTATGCACTTCCCGGCTCAATGCCGTAGCAATGGTCCGCAGAGGCTGCGTGGTGCGGATATTCAGGTTCGGGCTTTTGGCGAAATCCTGCCGCAGGGGCACGTAGAAAAATGGCCTGGGAACCTCCCGCATGCTTTCGTATTTGGAGTTGGCAGCGACGCCCACCACGCGAGCCCAGCGGCCGTTTACCTGTAAGCGACGGCCGATGGGATCCTGGCCGCGCCAATAGCGCGCGACCATCGTTTGGTTCACCACAGCAACCAGGGGAGCATTCTCATCATCGGCACGCGTGAATTCGCGGCCGGTGATGAGTGGAATGCCCAGAGTAGCGAAATAGTCGGGACTCACCTGGTTGTAGTCCACGCTGGGCGCCTCGCCTGGGCGAGGCTGGTAGCCATCTACGGCGATGGGGGTTGAAGAGTATGAGATATAGCCCAGGGGTGTTATGCGCGCGAATGCCGCCGCTTCCACGCCCGGCAGCGACCTGACACGGTCAAGCAGTTGATCTTGAAATGCTTTGGCCTGTGCCTCGCTATATCCCGCGGCGCCTATGGAAACCTTGGTCGTCAGCACCCGGGTGGTCAAAAAGCCCGGGCTGGTGTTGCGAATCTTCTCCAGGCTCCGCAGCAGCAACACCGTTCCCACCAGCAACACGAAACT
>DASSQB010000174.1:0-17232 GCA_035702725.1 Terriglobales bacterium
GGCGAAAAGGTTGCGCTTGCCGCGCAGGCTGCCGGCAAGCGCGAACACCACCTGAAGAAGCTGAGCATCAAGATCGCCGGCTTCGGCGGTCAGGGCGTGCTGCTGCTGGGCCAGTTGCTGGCGGAAATGGGCATGCGCGAAGGCCTGGAGGTGAGCTGGCTGCCGTCCTATGGCCCGGAGATGCGCAGCGGCAGCGCCCACTGCCACGTATGCCTGGCACAGGAGCGCATTGGCTCGCCCCTGATTTCCCACCCCGACGTGCTCATCGCCATGAACGAAATTTCGCTGCGCAAGTTCGCGCCCCAAGTGGCGGAGAACGGCCTCATCTTCTACAACCGCGAGGAGTTGCCGGAAGACTTCGCCGCCCCGCAGGCGCGCGTGTTCTGCCTGCCCGCCACCGAAATCGCCGACCGCCTGGGCGCGGGCAAAGTCGCCAACGTGGTGCTGCTGGGGGCCCTGCTGGAGGAAACTGAGTGTCTCTCTTCTGAAACGGCCGTGGCGGTGCTCGAAGCCAAGGTGCGCAATCCACAGTTGCTCGAACTCGACCGCCAGGCGCTGGCCGCGGGCCGCCAGTTCGTGGACAAGGAAGCGCACAACGAGGCCATCAGCCAGCCCGACGGCTTCGCCTACTAGAACTCTCCCCATTGGCTGTAACTGGTGAGAAGGAGCCCTTCCCGGTTTTTATTGCCAGCCGGAATCGCACACCCTCAATCCGCCGATATTTTCTGGCTGGCAGATCGCGATTCGAGATAAGAGCTTAGCCGCTCCAGCGCCTCGGGCATGTTTTTTCGCCCGTAACCGAAGCGAATGTGGCGGGGTTCGTCGTAAACGCTTCCAGGAAGCAGCATCACCTGCACATCGCGAACCACGTCATCACAGAACTGGGACGCGCTCTGCGAACCCTTGAAACGCGGGAAACACATGGGGCTGGCATTTGGCTTCACCCACTCGAACATATCCGCATGATCCCGGAAAAATGCTTCCAGGAGCGGCAGGTTGCTGCGCACAATTTCCAGATTGCGCTCGATCAAAACCTGGCGGTGCCGCAGCGCGACGTCGCAAAGAAATTCGCTGGGAGCGCTGTTGCAGATAGTCGTATAGAACCGGACCTCCAGGCAGCGCTGAATGAAAGAAGAATTGCGCGTGACCAGCCAGCCCAGGCGCAGCCCCGGCAGCCCGTAGGTCTTGCTCATGGAACCGAGGCTGATGCCGTTCTCGTAGAGCTCGCATACCGCGGGCAGGCACGCGGCAGGGTCGTGTTCTAATTCGCGAAAAACCTCGTCGCAGAACAGGATGATTCCGCGGTCGCGGCACAGCGCGACTACCTCCTCCAATACGTTTCTTGGCATCAGCACCCCCAGCGGATTATGCGGGGTGCAGATGTAAAGGATTTTTGTGTTCTTGCGGATGAGCTTCTCAAGCTCCTTCACGTTGTGCGCCCAGCCCTGGTCAGGTTGGCGGCGCCATTCGCTCACTTCCGCTCCTGTGCTGCGGGCGAGTTCCAGCCCGCTTTCAAAACAGGGCGTCTCCACGATGGTATGGTCCGAAGAGCCCAGCAGCGCGTTGTAAACCAGCAGAATCCCCTCTTCGGCGCTGGATACAACCAGTATCTGCTCGGGGGAGATGTTTTTGTAAATTCCGGCAATGGTCGCGCGCAACCAGGGAGCGCCGGGGGATTCGGTATACCCGCACCACTGCCGCAGCAAGCGCTCGTGGCTGCCCGGCTCCAGGTCGAGCACCTCCTGGATGGTGCGCGACTCCGCATCCGAGCTGCTCAGCAGATACCTGGCGGAAAACTCGTGCCTGGCGAAGTAATGTTCAATCCTGAAGGGCTTGACTTGCATGAGTGAGGTCCTCGCGGACAGGGGATAGATGCGCCAGCAACCAGGAGTTGTGACTTTTTTTATCCACCAGCGGACTGGCGAGCGCGCCGAACTCCAGGCATCCGCACTGGCCAAAGGCACGCTGCACGCCTGCTATTGCGGCAGGTGCATGCGGCGCAGGAGGTCCTGAAACCGGGAATCGGAACGCAGGCCGTCCCAATCCCGGGCTACGCCGAGATGGATCAGGGGGCTCTCTCTCGCGACGTAAGCTTTTTCCAGCCAATAGAGCGTGCGTTCATTGTCACCGGCGTGAGCGTACAGACGCGCGATGCGAACGCCGGCAACGTGAGTCCGAGTTGAGCGCGCGTCCAGCGTGTCAGCCGCACGCTTCATGGCCCGGCGATAACCGCCCTGCAGGTAGCCTTGCTGGAGAGCCCGCGCCACCTCCTGGTCGCCAAGTGCCAAAAAGAATCGCTCCGCTTCCTGCTCGGCCTCCTGGTCCATTCCTTTCTTGTAAAAGGCACCCCATAAACCCAAGTGGGCCGAGGAATAATTCGGTTCCGCAGCCAGAACCTTCTGAAGTTGCACAATGGCTTCGTCGTAGCGGCCCACGTAAACCAGCTGCCAGCCATAGAAACACTGGAAAAAATAGCTCATGGGGTCCAAGCCCAGCGCAATGTGGATTTCCCGCTCCCACTCTCCCTTGCGCAACTGAGAAATCAGGTAGTCGGCGTACATGAAGTGCGCGTTTGCGTGGCTTGGGTTCAGTTGAATGGCGCGCTGGAATTCTCTTTCTGCGGCGGGGTAATCGCGTTCGAAAATGTTCAGATTGGCAAGACTGACGTGGGCGTCGGCGAGTGTCTCGTCAAGTTGCAGCGCCTTTTCCAGAGCCGCCTTTGCTTTGCCCGTGGTTTCCTGGGGAGACAGGAAGCCGGCATCGCTGCGCACCATCCATACGTCCGCCAGACCGGCGTAGGCCAAGGCGTAATTCTGATCTTTGGCCAGGGCGAGCTGAAAATACCGCTCCGCATTGTCCAACTCTGGCTTCGAGAGCCTGTACCAGTGAAACCGTCCTTTGAGATAAGCCTCGTAAGCTTCTGGGTTCACCGGCCGGGCGCTGGCCAACCGTTCCGTTTCCTCGGGCGTCAGCGTAACCCTGATCTCGCGGGCCACGCTGCTTGCGACCTCGCTCTGCAAAGCGAGCACATCCTGCAAATCCCGTTCGTAGGTTTCCGCCCACAGGTTCGTATCCGTGGCCGCATTGATCAGTTGCGCCGTGACCATTACTCGCCCTCCGGAGCGCTGCACCGAGCCTTCCAGAATGCCCTCCACACCCAATTCGCGCGCGATCTGCGGCAGCGGCTTGTTCACCCCCTTGTACCGCATAACCGATGTGCGCGAAATCACCTTCAAGGCTCGGATCTTCGAAACACTGGTAATCAGCGCCTCCGTCATCCCATCGGCGAAATAGTCCTGGCTGGCATCCCCGGAAAGGTTGGCCAGCGGCAACACCGCAAGCGACCGAATCTGAGGAGGCCCCGAGGCGGGCCACAGGCGCTGTTGCAGGCTTCGCCAATTCCAAACCAGGAAGCTGGCGACGATCAGAATCCCCACGACTGCTGTCATCAGACGCCGTCTGCGGCGGTTTGGCGCTGTTGCCTGCGAACTGGCGGCAAAGCCGGCACTCGAGGGCATCGCCAGGCGGCGCAAATCTATCGCCAATTCACCTGCGGTTTGATACCGGTTCCCCGGCTCTTTTTCCAGGCACTTTCCTATGATCCGCTCCAGCTCCACTGAAATTCTGTGATTCTGCATGGTGGGTGGCACGGTGGGAAGGCGGAGAATGGCGGCGATCATCTGCGAAGGCGCCACCCCGGCAAATGGCCGCTGACCGGTGGCCATTTCGTAAAGCACAAGGCCGGCGGCATAAATGTCTGTGCGCTCGTCTGCCTCCTCCCCTAGCAACTGCTCGGGCGCCATGTAAAGCAGAGTTCCGGAGATGCCTTGCGCCTCGCTCCAGGTCTCGGTCGCAGCATTCGGTGTTAGCGGGCGCCGCAACTTCGCCAGTCCGAAGTCGAGAATCTTCAGACGTCCATCGTCGGTCAGCCTGAGATTGCCAGGCTTCAGGTCGCGGTGTATTACTCGATGTTCATGGGCGGCAACCAATCCTTCGGCCAGTTGCATTCCCAGGCGAAGAACCTCGGTTTCCGGCAGCGGCCCCTTCGCCAGCTTATCGCTCAGCGCCGAACCGGCAATGTATTCCATCACGAGGAAGTCCACGCCCTGCTGCGTGTCGAAGTCATGGATGGTGGCGATGTTGGGATGGTTCAGCTTGGATAAGGCTATGGCCTCTTTGTGGAAGCGCTTGCGGGAGAGTTCGTCAGCCAGGACTCCGGGAGGCAGGACCTTGACGGCCACATCCCGGTCGAGGTGCTCGTCGCGGGCCCGGTAAACTTCGCCCATTCCGCCGGCGCCAATCTTCTCCAGGACTTGATAATGCCCCAGCGTTACTCCAGGACCGCACTCTCCCTTAGCCTGTAGAACGCTCATGAGAGCGGGCCTCCCAGGGTTTGGAGTCCCCGCGTTTCTAGACAAGCATCAAGGGCGTAATTTGTCAGTGATGCTACGCACAAAGGAAAGGTAGTGGCCAACCTCCAGCGAGTGTCCTACTCAAGCCGCTTTTCGGCCTGAGCGGGAAAAAGAAGGTCAGCTCCCCCGCGTGGTCGCCTTTTCCGCCTTGAGCTGGCGGGCGAGGATGCGCACGATCATGCCGTCAAATTGGGTGCCGCTCAGGGCCTCCAGTTCGGCCATGGCGGCTTCGGGCGTGCGCGCGGCGGCAAAGGGGCGTTCGGTGGTCATGTTGACGTAGGCGTCGGCCACGTGCAGGATGCGCGCGCCCAGCGGAATTTCCTCCCCGCGCAGCCCGGCAGGATAGCCGCTGCCATCGAAATTTTCGTGGTGGTGCTCCACCCACTCCCGCAACCGCCGGCTTCCCGGAATGGTGGCCAGAATTTCCCCGCCTACCTTGGGGTGCATCTTCACCAGGTAGTACTCGTCCTCGGTCAGCCCGCCCGGCTTGTTGAGAATTTTCTCCGGCAAAAAAATCTTGCCTACATCGTGAACCCGCCCGGCGTAAACCAGGTCGGCGAGTTCATCGGCTTCCATGCCCAGGGCGCGCCCCACCATGCGCGCGTGTTTGGCTACCGCCTCGCCGTGGCTTGCGGCGTGTACTTCGCGAGTTTCGGCAGCGCGGCACAGAACTTCAATCGCTTCCTTCAGCACTTCCGGACGGCACTCGCCTTCCGGCCCGCAGAATTTTTTCAGCGTAACTACCAGTTCCTCGGCGTATTCCGGACCGGTGTGCTCGCGCTGCAGGAAGCCCTCAATGTAACCGGCGATAAGCTGCCGCTGCACCGCCAAAGTCTCGCCTTCGGCGTATTCCTCCGCCGTGGAGACGCGATTGCCGCCCGCGTGTTTGGAAACGTACATGCCGGCATCGGCCACACGCAGGCAGTCTTCCGCCGTGGAGCCGTGCAGCGGGAAGCTGGCTACGCCGAAGCTGCCGGTGATCTGCCGTTCGCTGAGCATGGGGTCGGTGGCAATCCACAGGCGCAGGCGCTCGGAGAGAATCTGCGCCTGCTCCACCCCGGTTTCGGGCATGAGGATCACAAACTCGTCGCCGCCGTAGCGCGCCACCACGTTCGACTGCCGGCATTTCTGCTCCAGCAGCCGTCCCACGCGCGCCAGCACCAGGTCGCCTTCCAGGTGGCCCATGCTGTCGTTCACTTCCTTGAACTTGTCCAGGTCAATCATGACCACGGAGAAAGGCCGGCCGGAGCGCGAGGCGCGCCGCCACTCGCCCGTCAGCGCCTCCCAGAAGAAGCGCCGCGTCTTGATGCCGGTCAGGCCGTCGGTAATGGATTGCTGCTGCAGTTTCTGGACCACGAACGCGTTGTGCAGCGCCGTGGCCAGCAGGTCGGCCAGCGTGTTCATGATGAGCACGTCTTGCGGGCTGAACGCGTTTTCCCGCTGGCTCTCCACGTTGAGCACTCCCAGCATGCTGTCGCCGTAGGTAATAGGCAGGCAGAGCACAGAGCGCGATTCGCGCAGAATGCCCAGCAGTCGGCCATCGTCGGTGTTCTGCACCAGCGCTACTTCATTGGTGCGCGCCACCCGCCCCACAATGCCCACGCCCAGGGGAATCCTCTTGCCCAGCGCCTTGGCCGTGGTGCCCGCCTCCGCCTTGATCTCGATGTCCTTGGTGGCGTAATCGAGGATGCCGATGCCGATATGGTCAAACTGGAAGTTCTTCTGAATCTCCCCCACGATTTCCGCCAGCATCTGCTGCGCGTCTTCGCTGGAGATCGCCGTTTTCGAAACGCTGTTCAGGAAGGCCAGATGCCGCGCCCGCTCCTGCTGGTCGGCAAACAGGCGCGCGTTCTCCACCGCCACCGCCACCTGTCCCGCCACCGTGCGCAACAGTTCCAGGTCGCGCTGCTCGTAAACGAATTCGCGTTCCACGTTCATGGCGGCCATGGCGCCCGCCGGTTTTCCGCTCAGGAAAATGGGGACTCCGGCAAAGCACTTCGCCGGGCGCCCCGGCACAAAACGCGCTCCGATGCGTTCCCTCGTCTTGTCCATCCCCGAGCGCACCAGCAGCGGCTGCCCCGTGCGGATGATGTATTCAGTAATTCCGTTGGCCACCTTGCGCGAGCGCTTTTGCTGCAGGTGGCCGTCGGTGAATTCCAGTTCGAAGCGAATCTCCTCCCCTTCCTGGAAAGCGATGTAGAAGTGGCTGGTGTCGAACAATTGGCCTAGTTCTTTCTGCACCGTCAGCAGGATTTCGTCTTTGTCCAGGCGCGAGCTGATGGCTTTGCCGATCTCGGTGAGCAGTTCGTATTCCTTGCTGCGCCGGTGCGCCTCGTGCATGACCACGTAGTTCTCTAGCGTCATGCCGATCTGCAGCGCCACGCCCAGCAGCAGGCGGGTTTGCGAAGAACTGCACAGCCGTTTTCCGGCGTGAGGAAATACTATGACCCCGAAAGTGTTTTCCCGGGTTTGCAGGTTGAGCGCGGTCAGGTTGCGAATGCCTTCTTGCACCAGCACATTCTGCAGACGCTCTAGTTGTCCGCTGCCAGCTGGCGCCACCGGCTCGGTCCCCTGGGCCAGGTTGAGCAGCGTGGCTATGCCGCCTCCGCGATAGGCCAGCTCGCTCAGGTATTCGCTGGCGCGCAATTCCTCCAGTTGATGCAGGAACTCGTCGCTTAAGCCGTACCGCGCCGAAGGCAGCACCGCCCGCCAGTGCTCGTTAACCAGCAGAAAGGCTTGCGACGCCGGTACCAGTCGCGCCAGCCGGTTCAGGATCTTCTCCATGCCCGGGCTCAGCTCTTCCGGCGAAAGCAGCGTCCTGGTGTCTACTTCCAGGGTGGAGAAGGCGAGCGCGTTTTCCTGCACCGCCCGCCGGTCGTTTTCGAACAGCACCATCAGCATGCCGATGCCCAGCAGCATCTGCGGTACCGGGCCCAGAAAATGCCCAAAGCGCCCGAACAGTTCTTCAAAGCGGTAATGGAACTGGCGGAAGCTCAGCAGCACCGCCCACAGAATCAGCGACACGGAAAGCAGGCGGTAGCCCAGGGAGTCGCGCCGCCTGCCATACCGGTAAAAACGCAGGGCGCAGAACAGCAGCACCGCCGCAATGCCCACCTCCAGCCGCAGGTGAGCGCGTGGCTCCATATCCAGTCGGAAAACGCCCGCTTGGTACCGTGAGACCAGCCCCCACACCGCGAGAGCTACCAGTCCTCCAGCCAGGGCATGGTCCGACCGCACGAAGCGGAACTTTTCTTCCATCAGCCGGGTGGAAATCAGAATGGCCATGGCCATCCCCACCAGCAGCAGGTCGGAGAGGAGGTAAAGCGCTGCCGATGGCCGGGCCGCGTAATAATCCATCGCTACCAGGGCGTAATAGGCGCAGTAGGCCCCCCAGCCGATTTGCCAGGCGCGGAAGTAAGCTTGCCGGCTTTGCTGGTAAAGGTAGGTAAAAACTAGGAACAGCAGCAGGGCGACCACGCCCGGGACGATGACGATGCCGGCCAGTATCCTCTCCATGCGTCTCCGGGTGGCGCTTCCAGTCGCGCTGGCGACAGAAATGCTTCCCTAAGCTTAGCGGTTCCAGTTGCCAGCGGCAAACGGGAAATATGCCCTTGCTGGCAGTGAGCAGCCTTTGTTAGCTCTGCCAAGTTGCTGAACTGCAATGGATTAGATGCTGTCTGCCGACCAGTGGGCAGTTACCAGAGATGTAGCACGCCGGTCCGTTTTGGTAACCATTCCTGCAGAATTGTAAAGTCTCCGCCTTCCCGCAGGAATTGAGCTACAATCCGCTCGCTTGTGGTAACAAAACAGGCAATACAGCTTGTGAGTGGAAATGGACCGCGGGATCATAATCTCCCGCTGGTTCTGCAGCCTGCTGTAACCGTCCCTGCTCTCCTCGTTCGGGCTCCGTCATGCATGCTGCATCGCTCGTCGCTGCCGCCACTACCATCTTTCGACTGTGAATAGGGAGCCCACTATGTTGCGCAACGTCGTCCGCGGAATCTGCGCCGCTCTGTTCGCCATGCTCGCTGTCCAGAACGTTGGTTTGGCGCAACAGTCGTCATTCGACGCCCAAGTGCCTGCGCCCACCATCCGCGTCACCACTCGTATGGTGTTGGTGGATGTAGTCGTAACCGATAAGCAAGGCAAGCCGGTCCTGGGCCTCAAGCCGGCAGACTTCGCCCTCGAGGAGAATGGCAAGGAGCAGAAAATCTCCACCTTTGTCACCCCCGAGCAAAATCTGCCGCCCGCTCCCGGTCCCGCGCTGCCCCCGGGAATTTACTCCAACCGTTCCCAGTATCGCTCGCCCGGAGGTCCCATTACGGTTCTGCTCCTGGACGCTACCAACACCCAGTTCAAGGATCAGGCCTATGCCCGCCGGCAAATGCTCCGCTTTGTGCGCGAACAATATAAGCCCGGTCAGCGGATGGCAGTGTTTACCTTGACTGACTCCCTGCACGTGCTGCAGGACTTCACCACTGACCCGCAACTCCTGTACACCGCGCTGCAGGGATATATTCCGCAGGAGCGCCCGTTTGCCAGCGCGGTGCAACCGACTAACCCGATTACGACTGGTACGCCCACCCCATCCAGCACTGTGACCTCTCTGGACACCAGCAGGCCTCCCGCCAACGAAACCGCCACCTCGGCCACCAACGCCCGCGGCCTGCCGATTTTTATGGTTGCCGGCATCCAGAACTTTGCCAACGCTGCAGTTGGCTATGACTTGGAGCGCAGGACCGATATTACATTTGAAGCTCTGGACGAACTGGCGCGCGCCTTGGGCGGATTGCCCGGGCGCAAGAACGTAATCTGGGTGACCGGCGACCTGCCGTTTACGCTCAATCCCGACAACCGCATCATGACCGACGCGGAACTTTCCGAAGATTTGCCCAGCTTTAACACGCGGCGGGTGGATGAGCACTCTTCCGGCGACTATGCCGCCACCGCACGCCGCGCCGGCGCTGAGCAGATTCGCGAAGCCGACGCCCGCCTCGCCGCCGCCCAGATCGCGCTTTACCCTGTGGATGCGCGCGGCCTCTCCATTTCCCTCGACCAGGATCCCCAGGAGGTCATGCGGGAAATGGCCCGCGACACCGGCGGGCGCGCTTATGTTAACCAGAACGAAATCAAGCAAGGCGTGGAGCGCGCCATGGAGGACACTTCCGCCACCTACACCCTGGGCTACTACACGACCAATAAGAAGTGGGACGGTAAGTACCGCAACATTAAAATCAAGCTGGACCGCCAGGGCGTTGACTTGCAGCACCGGCGCGGCTACTTCGCTCTGGATCCGACCCAGCTTAAAGGCTATAAGCCGAACCAGGAGGTGGCTGCCGCCCTGGGCGACGCCGTTCCCGCAACCCAGGTGGCTTTCAGCGCCCGCGTGCTGCCCTCGCCAAATGCCACAGGCAAGCTGGGAGTGGATTTTCTGGTGGATGCCAGCACACTTTCCGCCGAAGACGCTTCCGGCGGCAAGAAGATGAATGTTTTCTTCTACGCTACCGCCTTTTCACAAAATGGCAAGATCCTGGGCACCCAGAGCCAGAAGGTGGATCAAACCTTCAACAGCAGCGACTATCAGCAGATCATGCAGCACGGCATGATGCTGCACATTGATTTGGCTCCCCCTGGCAACGCGACCCAGTTGCGGCTGGCGGTCCAGGACGCCCGTACCGGCCTGGTGGGAACCATTAACGCTCCCCTGCAGACCCAGTAGGAGCGCGTGAGGGGCCTCAATGACGTTTGAGATTTCGATCTGCGTCCTTCCGCGTGAATCCGCGGCGACAGAAATTCATTTGCTGCGCTGCAGCTCGCGATAAGCTTCGCTGCGCGACAGGCCGAGTTCCTTCGCGACCCGCTTCAGCGCCGCCTTTTCGTCCAGCTTCTCCTGGGCTACGAGCCGGTCAAAACGCTCCCGTACCGCGGGCGCGCCTGCGGCGGGCCGCGCCCCCGCCTCGGCTTTGCCGATCAGCAGCGTGATTTCGCCCTTCAACTCCCGCGACTTCGCCGCCTCCAGAATTTCCTCCGCTCGCCCGCGCAGATATTCTTCATGCAGTTTGGTTACTTCGCGTGCCAACACTGCCGGGCGGTCCGGTCCCAGCACCGCCACCACGTCTTCCAGCGCCTCGCGAATCCGGTGCGGCGCTTCATAAAAGACCTGCGTGCGCGGCGAATCTTTGATGCTCTCCAGCAACTCGCGCCTCTGTCCATGCTTGGCCGGCAGAAAGCCGCTGAAGCGAAAAGAATCCGTTGGCAGGCCGCTAGCCACCAGCGCCGCCAAAAACGCCGCCGGACCAGGAATGGGCGCCACCGGAATATGGTGGCGAATGGCCAGCGCGATCAGTCGGTAGCCAGGATCGGAGATGCCGGGCATGCCCGCATCCGTAACCAGCGCCACCTGCGCCCCTTCCTCCAGCTTCTTTACCAGTTCCGCCGAGCGCGTCATCTCGTTGTGCTCGTGGTAGCTGATGGTGGGCGTGCCGATGTTGTAATGAGTGAGCAGCTTTTGCGTCTGCCGCGTATCTTCGCAGGCGATCAGGTCCACTTCTTTCAGCACGCGCAGGGCGCGCAGGGTGATGTCCTCCAGGTTGCCGATGGGCGTTCCCACCAGAAACAGTGCCGGCTTGCGCTCCGGGCTCTCCCCTGCGCTCATGGCCCGAGTCTACACCGGGAAGGCGGCCTCCTCGCGGAAACCGCGCTGCAATTGACGTTCCGCCAGCCCACCCCTAGAATCACAAGCAGAATCTCTGGTTTTCAGGAGTTGGGGTGCCAATCTACGAGTACGAATGTAAGAAGTGCAGGCATCGTTTTGAGCGCATCCAGAAGTTTTCCGATAAGCCGGTGACCCGCTGCCCCGAGTGCGGCGGCAAGGTCGAACAATTGCTGCACGCCCCGGCGGTACAGTTCAAAGGCTCTGGCTGGTATGTGACCGATTACGCCCGCAAATCGTCCGCCACCTCAAACGCCGACGGCGGTTCCAAATCTGAGGCCAAGCCGGAAACAAAAGCGGACGAGAAGAAAGACTCGAAGCCGAAAGCGGAAAAGAAGAAGAGCTGACCATGTGGGCACGGGGCTATGCCCCGTGCATGGCGAGCGAAGCTCGCCTCGTTTTCAAGCCGGCAACGAACTCGGTCCCCGCCGCGCCTGAATCTCAATGTACACGTTGACCAGCGACACCGCTGCCGGCGTCACCCCGGGTATGCGGCTCGCCTGCCCCAGCGTGCGCGGCCGCACCCGTTGCAGCTTTTCCTGCATTTCGCGCGAGAGCCCGCTCACGTTCTTGTAGTCAAACCATTCCGGAATGGCGCGCTGCTCGGCCTTCTTCAGGCGCTCGATGGAGCGCTGCTGCTGCTCCAGGTAGCCGGCGTACTTGATTTCGGTTTCTACCGACTTCAACTCGCCGCGGATTAACGTGGACGGACGCAAATCAGAAACTTCGAAGAACGCTGGCATCAGCTCGCTCAGCGCGGGCGCCAATTCCACGATGTCCACCTCCGGGCGCTTGAGCAGCTGCGCATAAGTTGCCCCCGCCACATTGCCCACCTTCTCCGCCAGTACCTGCGGCAAGCCGCTAACGCGAGCTGTTTCCAGCAGCTGCTTGAGCGTCGCCATACGTTCCTGTTTCGCAACGTAGTCGGCCCAGGCGAGGTCAGAGATCAGCCCCACGCGTCGGCCATGCGGCGTCAGCCGCCGGTCGGCGTTGTCAATGCGCAGGTGCAGGCGGAACTCCGCCCGCGATGTGAACATGCGATAAGGCTCGTTGGTGCCCTTGCTGATAAGGTCGTCAATCAGAATGGCGGTATAACCCTCGGTGCGGTCCAGGGTCAGCACCGGCTCGCCCTTCACCTTCAGAGCCGCATTTATGCCCGCCATGATGCCCTGGCACGCCGCCTCCTCGTAGCCGCTGGTGCCATTGATCTGCCCCGCCAGAAAGAGGCGCTCGATCTTCTTCGTCTCCAGCGTGCGCTCAAGCTCGGTGGGGTCAATCGAGTCGTACTCGATGGCATAGCCCGGACGCAGCATCTCCGCCGTCTCCAGCCCCGGCACCGACTTGATGATGGCCAGCTGCACCTCAACGGGCAGCGAAGTGCTCATGCCGTTGACGTAAATTTCGTGCGTGTTCAGGCCCTCGGGCTCGAGAAACAGCTGGTGCGTTTCCTTGTCGGGGAACTTGACGATCTTGTCCTCGATGGACGGACAGTATCGCGGCCCGATGGATTTGATCTGCCCGCTATACATGGGCGAGCGGTGCACGTTCTCACGAATGATGCGGTGCGTTTCTTCGCTGGTGTAGGCGATGTAGCAGGGCACTTGCGAGTCGGCGTGCGCCACCCGCTTGGTGCGAAAACTGAAGGGCGTGGGATCGGTATCGCCGGGCTGCGCCTGAAAGCGCGACCAGTCAATGCTGCGGCCGTCAAGTCGTGGCGGCGTGCCCGTCTTCAGGCGGCAGCCGCGCAGCCCCAGTTGCTTCAGCGATTCGCCCAGCAGCACCGAAGGCGGTTCGCCGCTGCGCCCCGCGGGATACTGCTGCTCGCCGCAATGAATCAGGCCGTTGAGGAAGGTGCCGGTGGTGATGATGACCGCCTGCGCGCCCACGGTGCGGCCATCGCGCAGCTTGATGCCCCGGCAAAGCAGCCGTCGGCCATCGGCCATCGGCTCTCGGCCAGTCGCTGACTCCTGACTCCCGACCCCTGACTCCTCGATAATCAACTCCGCCACTTCTGCCTGCTTGATCTTGAGGTTCGCTTGCGACTCCAGTACCTCCCGCATCTTCAGCCGGTACGCCTGCTTGTCGCACTGCGCCCGCGGCGACCACACCGCCGGTCCGCGCGAGGTGTTCAGCAAACGGAACTGGATACCGACCGCATCGGTGACCTCGCCCATGATGCCGCCCAGCGCGTCCACCTCCCGCACCAGGTGCCCCTTGGCGATGCCGCCCACCGCGGGATTGCACGACATCTGCGCGATCAGGTCCACGTTGAGGGTGTACAGCGCCGTACGCAGGCCCATGCGCGCCGCCGCCATCGCGGCTTCGCAGCCGGCATGCCCGGCGCCCACCACGACTACGTCGTATTGTTCCGTAAACCGCATCAGGTTTGTGGAAACGGTTCCCCACACCCACGTGCATACATTCTAAATGACAACGAATCGCGTGGGGACGAGGCTTTGCCTAATCCGAATCATGTGGGGACGGGGCTTTGTCTCATCCCGAATCGTGTGGGGACGGGGCTTTGCCTCATCCGAATCATGTGGGGACGAGGCTTTGCCTAATCCGAATCATGTGGGGACGGGGCTCTGCCCCGTCCAGGGCGGGTCGCAGACCCGCCTGATTGTCACCCTTGGTACGGGAAACGATTTCGGAAGGGCGCGGCTTCAGTCGCGCCGCACAGGAGATGCAGAGAGTCCTGTCATCCCGAGCGAGCACGACTGAGCGAATGCGAGGAAGTGCGAGTCGAGGGACCTTGCGTTCACCATGTGAGCACGACCGAAGGGGCTGGCTGAATGCTGATTGCTGTTCCCCGCATTGGCATCGCCACATTGCTCCTGATAGATTTATTCCCCATGAAACCCGTTTCCCCTGGTGTACGCGGCGAGGCCGAGCACAAGGTCACATTTGAAGACACCCTCACCTTCCACGATCCGCAGTTGCCACCGGTTTTTTCCACACCCCACATGATCGGCCTGATGGAGGTCGCCGCCTTCCGCGCCCTGCAGCCCTATTGTGAAGGTGACGAAATCACTGTGGGCACGGCCATTAACATCGAGCACCGCGCCGCCACCGGTGTGGGCGCGCTGGTGAAAGCAGAGGCCACTCTGGAGTCCGCCAATGGCCGCTTCTACGTTTTCCACGTCAGCGCCCGCGACGACAAGCAGGAGATCGGTTCCGGCACCGTCAGCCGCGCCGTGGTGAGCCTGGGCAAATTTATGCAGCGGCTAAAGGCGGCCGGAAATCGGTAACAGATGCGCCGAGGCGAGCACTCAGCACTCAGCCCCTGAACATTCGCCAGATGGCCGGCACTTTGAACAAAACGTAGCCGGCTGAATGCTGATTGCTGAGTGCTCTCCCACTCCCCCATCAACTCCCGCCTCGCTGTAAAATGCTTCCCATGTCTTCCTTCCGTTCCACCCGCCCGCAAGCTTCGGAATATTCGCCATCGCACGAAAGCTACATTCGCCGCGTGCCCGATGGCGACATCGTGGACCTGCTGGAAAAACAGATTGATGAAACGCTGGCCTTCGTGCGTCCGCTTTCGGACCGTGAGGCAACCTCCCGCCGCAAGCCCACGGAATGGAACATCAAGGAAATCATCGGGCATTTGTCGGAGGGCGAGCGCATCATCTCCTGCCGCGCCCTGCGCTTTGCCCGCGCCGACTACCAGCCCTTGCCTGGCTGGGACCAGGACGACTACATGCGCGAATCCAATTTCAGCGAGCGCTCATTGCAGGACCTGACGCTGGAACTCGAGCATCTGCGCCGCGCCAACGTGGCCCTGTTCCGCAGCTTCACGGAGGAAGCCTTTGCCCGCCGCGGCAAGGCTGACGGCAAGGAAGTCTCGGTGCGCGCTCTGCTCTACATTCTTGCCGGCCACGAGCGCCATCATCTGGAGCAGATGCGCCAGCGCCTGCCCGAACTGCGCGCCGCCAGCTAGCTAGCGCTCGCCTACTGCCGAAGGGCAATCTTGTGGCGCGGGCGCCCTCGCCCGCGTCGGTTCGTAGCGCCGGCGTCTCGCCCTCGTCGGCTCCCACGTTCTCGGAACGAGCGGCGTTGCTGATCTCCACCTGTCTTGCTCTAGAAGGCGTCATGCTGAGGGCCTTCAGGCTCGAAGCATCTCGCGTGCAGTAGCAAACAGTGAGCCAACAGCTAATTTCTCTCTCCGCTACAATCTCCTCATCTGCAATGCCCTTCTCTTTCACCATTGATGCCCGCCTCGGCTCCGCCCGCGCCGGCCGCCTGCACACCCCGCACGGTAGCGTCGAGACTCCCGTCTTCATGCCCGTGGGCACCCTGGCCAACGTCAAGGGCGTGCCGCAGGACGTGCTGGAAGACCTGGGCGTCGAAATTCTGCTCAGCAACACTTATCACCTCTATCTCCGTCCGGGAGTGGAGCAGGTGCGCAAGCTGGGCGGGCTGCATCGCTTCATGTCGTGGCCGCGCGCCATCCTCACCGACTCCGGCGGCTACCAGGTGTTCAGCCTCAGCGATCTGCGCAAGGTGAGCGAGGAGGGCGTGGCTTTCCGCTCGCACCGGGACGGCTCCTCGCACTTTCTCAGCCCGGAAACGGCGATTGCCGCCCAGATCAGCCTGGGCGCAGACATCATTATGGCGTTCGACGAGTGCACCGAACATCCGGCTGAGCGCGAGCGTGCCCGCGCCTCCATGGAACTCACGCTGCGCTGGGCGGAACGCAGCCAGCGCTATTTTGTGGAGCACAAGCAGGAAGTAACCTGGCCGACGGTCGCCAGTCTACGGTCGACGGCAAGATCCAGCAGTCAGCACTCAGCATTCAGCACTCAGCCAGTGCTAATGCGAGCCGAAAGCGGAGAGCCGACAGCCGACGGCACGTTTCCAGTCGACCGTCAACCGTCAGCCGCCGACACCCAGGCCCTTTTTGGCATCGTGCAGGGCGGCATGTACCCGGATTTGCGCCGCGAATCGGCCGAGCGTACGGTGGCAATCGGCTTTCCCGGCTACGCTATCGGTGGCCTGAGTGTTGGCGAACCGCGCGCTCTGACCGAAGAAATTGTCGCCGCCACGCTTCCGCACTTGCCGGAGGATCGCCCTCGCTACCTTATGGGCGTAGGCACGCCCGAAGAAATCGTGCGCTATGCGGCCATGGGCGTTGACATGATGGATTGCGTCCTGCCCACGCGTGCCGCCCGTCACGGGCTGCTGTTCACTTCGGAAGGGAAAATCTCTATCAAGCAGGCGCGTTTCGCCGGCGACGAAGGGCCGCTCGACCCACGCTGCGGTTGCCGCGTCTGCGCCCGTTATTCCCGCGCCTACCTGCGTCATCTGTATGCCGGCAATGAGATTCTGGCCCAGGTCCTGAACACCATCCACAATCTGGCCCACTACCTTGACACCATGCGGGCCGTGCGGCATTCTATAAAACTTGGGGAGTGGGCTCTTCTTTCTGGTGTACAGTCCACACCGAAACCGTAGTCGAATCCCCTGTTCATACCTGATTAAAGATGTAACCGGCCTGACGACAGGGGTCACGAGCTTTCCTGCAGGGAATTAAGGTGGTCTCAGGCTCTGCGCAGGCAGAGTACGTCACGCCGAGTTAAGAGGTTTAGTCAGCTTTCATGGAAAATTATCTGCTAGCGGCCTTTTTGCAGGCCAAGGATAGCGGCGGAGCCCTGGGCTGGGGCCTGCTGCCGCTGATTCTGATTTTCGCGATTTTCTATTTTCTGCTCATCATGCCTCAGCAGCGGCGGCAGAAAAAATGGCAGCACATGCTTACCGAGCTGAAGGCGGGCGATAAGGTGGTCACCAGCGGCGGCATTCGCGGCACCATCATTTCGCTGCGCGACGATGCTTTGCAGCTCCGCGTGCCCCCGGATAATTTGCGCCTCGAGATATCCCGCTCGGCGGTCGTTTCCCTGGCTAATCCCGAGGAGGGCAGCAAGTCGTAGGCGGTTGCAGCCGGCTGAAATACCCGGTATTTTCAAGGTGGTCTCCCAGTTTTATGAAGCAAAACCTGCTCTGGAAGTCAGTTTTCATCATTGCCGTCCTCCTGGTTTTCGTGTACGGCATTTTCGGCATTCCTTCCAGCCTCACCGGCTCGGGGCTGGCTGCTGCTTTGCTGCAGCGCAT
>DASSQB010000175.1:0-3441 GCA_035702725.1 Terriglobales bacterium
CAGCGTGAAGGCCTGGAATTCGAAACTACCATACGTAGCGACAGCGCTGCGCTGCACGGGCTGGTGGGTGAAATGTTGAAAGTTACCGGCGAGATCCGCTGCATGCGCGACCCCACACGCGGCGGCCTCGCCAGCGCGCTAAACGAAATTGCTGATCAGTCGCAGGTAGGAATTGAATTGGAGGAGAGTGCTATTCCCATTCGGGAAGAAGTGCGGGGCGCCTGCGAAATTCTGGGACTGGATTCGCTGTACGTCGCCAACGAGGGCAAGCTGATTGCTATCGTGGCGCCGGACGCCGAGCACGCAGTGTTGCGGGCGATGCGCGGTCACGCTCTGGGCGGGGAAGCGCAGGCGATCGGGACGGTGCGGCACCAGCATCCAGGGCTGGTGACGATGCGCACGGTCCTGGGCACCACGCGTGTAGTGGACATGCTGGAGGGCGATCAGTTGCCCCGCATCTGTTGAGGGGCTTATGCACGAGCTGGGTATTGCCGCTTCAGTGTTGCAGCAAGCGCAACAGGAGGCGCAGCGCCATCCGGGCGGGCGTTTACGAAAGGTAAAGTTGCGCGTGGGGGAGTTCTCGGGGGTTAACCCCGAAGCTCTCAGCTTCAGTTTTGAAGTGCTGGTGCGGGACGCCCGGCTGGATCCGCTGCAGCTGGAAATCGAAATCTGCCCCCGCCGGCAGCGCTGTCCGGCATGCCAGCGAACGTTCACGGTCGCGGAGTACGACCTGCGCTGCCCCAGTTGCGGAACGGCGGAAACCGAGTTTGCGGGCGGAGACGAGCTGGAGCTGGCTTCGCTGGAAATGGAGGACTATGAGCCAAGTGCCGCTGGAGCGAAAAGTTCTTAGCGAGAATGACCGAATTGCCGCCGAACTGCGGCGGCATTTCGCCGACCAGGGCGTGCTCTGCCTGAACCTGATCAGTTCGCCCGGGTCGGGCAAAACCACGCTGCTGGAGCGCACGCTGGAGGCCTTTCCCGCCAGCACGCGCGTAGCCGTGCTCACGGGCGACATTCAGACGGAGAACGATGCTGACCGCCTGCGACGCTTCGGCTTTCCGGTGCGCCAGATCACCACCGGCGGCACCTGCCACCTGGATGCACGCATGATCGAGCGAGCCCTGGCAGGGTGGCATTCGTTTTCCTACGATCTCCTGTTTATCGAGAACGTGGGCAACCTGGTTTGTCCGGCCAGCTACGACCTGGGCGAAGCGGCCAAGATCGTGGTGCTCAGCGTCACCGAAGGCGAAGACAAACCGCTGAAGTATCCTGCCATTTTCCTGAAATCCAAACTGCTGGTGCTGAGCAAGAGTGACCTGCTACCCTATGTGCCCTTCGACATCGCTGCCGCAGAAAACAATGCCCGCCGCATTCACCCCGAAATTGACGTCGTGAAGCTTTCCTGCCTGACGGGAGCCGGACTCGACCAGTGGCAGGCGTGGATCGAGGAGCGCCGCCATGAACTGCAGGCGTTACGAGGCGCGTTGGTGACCTGAATGGTGGTGCGCAAGCAAATCGCCGTCTCGGGCATCGTGCAGGGGGTAGGTTTCCGGCCGTATGTGTATCGCCTTGCGAGCGAACGCCAGCTCAACGGCAGCGTGCGCAATACCGCGGCCGGCGTCGTTATCGAGATCCAGGGATCGGGGCGAGCGGTTGACGATTTCCTCCTCCGCCTGCCGGCTGAAGCGCCACCCCTGGCGCGCATCACCGGCCTGGACGTGCGCGATCTGCCCTGCAATGGCGACCTGACTTTCCGGATTACCAGCAGCGGACCCCAGGAGAAAATTCGTACCCTCATCTCGCCCGACGTTGCCATCTGCGGCGATTGCCTGCGCGAGCTGTTCGACCCTGCTGACCGGCGCTACAAGTATCCTTTCATCAACTGCACCAACTGCGGGCCGCGCTTCACCATCGTTCGCGGCATTCCCTACGACCGGCCACTTACCTCGATGGCCGCGTTTGCCTTGTGCCCGGCGTGCCGGCAGGAATATGAAGACCCTCTCGACCGCCGCTTTCATGCTCAGCCCAACGCGTGCTGGGAATGCGGGCCGCAGGTTGAGTTATGGGATCGCGCGGGGACGGCGATCGCGGCGGCGGACGTTGTCCATGATGCTGCCGAGCGTCTGCAACAGGGTGCGGTGGTGGCAATCAAGGGACTGGGCGGGTTCCACCTGGCGGTGGATGCGACTAACGCCGCCGCCTTGACGCGCCTGCGCGTGCGCAAGGGCCGAGTGGACAAACCCTTCGCCGTGATAGTGCCCAGCTTGGAGATGGCCGAAGAATTTTGCGAGGTGGACGACGCTGCGCGCGCGGCGCTGTCGTTGCCACAACGTCCCATTGTCCTGCTGCGCAGGAAAGATCCATGTGCCGTCGCCGATGCCGTAGCGCCGTTTAACCGTGACCTCGGCCTGTTCCTGCCTTATACGCCTCTCCACTACCTGCTGCTGAGGGAAGGGAAGTTTTCCGCCCTGGTGATGACCAGCGGCAACCGCAGCGAAGAACCGATTGCCATTGACAATGCCGAAGCGGTCGAGCGCCTGCGTGACCTGGCTGACTTCTTCCTGGTGCATAACCGCGACATCCTGCTGAGATGTGATGATTCTGTAGTGCGCATTTCCGACGGTCGGGTCCGCCAGATGCGGCGCTCCCGCGGCTACGTTCCTCTGCCGGTGTTCCTTACAGAAGATGTGCCGCCGGTGCTGGCCGTGGGAGGCGAGTTGAAGAGCACCATCTGCCTCACTCAGGGCCGGCACGCATTCCTGAGCCAGCACGTGGGGGATCTGGAAAATTTGCAAGCCCACAACTTTTTGGAAGAAGCGATTGCGCACCTCGAGAAAGTGCTTGAGATCCAACCGCAGGCGGTGGCGCATGACCTGCATCCTGATTACTTCTCCACCCGGTGGGCGCGAAGACAGAAGAACCTGCCGCTGGTTGGGGTGCAGCATCACCATGCTCACATCGCCGGTTGCATGGCAGAAAACGGGCTGGACGGGCGGGTGATCGGCATTGCCCTGGACGGCACCGGTTACGGCACCGACGGCTGCATTTGGGGCGGCGAACTGCTGCTGGCCAATTATCGCGATTTCGAACGTGCCGGCCACCTGCAATACGTCCCCATGCCGGGAGGCGAAGCCGCGATACGCGAGCCCTGGCGCATGGCCGTCAGCTATCTATTCCGGCATTTTGGGCGAGACCTCCTGAACTTCAAAGTTCCTTTTGTGCAACAGCTCGACTCTGCCAAGCTGAAAGTTTTACTGCAGGCGGTGGAACGCCACATCAATTCGCCCCTAACCTCCAGTTGTGGCCGCCTGTTTGACGCAGTGGCTGCGCTGGCTGGAATCCGACAGCAGGTGAACTACGAGGCGCAGGCTGCCATCGAGCTGGAAATGGCGATGGAGGGCGGCGCCGATCAGCCAGGCTACGCGCTGGAAATCGCAGAGG
>DASSQB010000176.1:0-11893 GCA_035702725.1 Terriglobales bacterium
ATCACCGGCACCTTCGCCGGAGGCCGCTCCACCAGTTCTACCAATCGCGACCTGCATGTGGGCTTGGGCTCGTTGACTGCCGGCATGTATTTCACCACTGCCTACTTCGCTATCGCCGCCCCCAGAATTAAGGGCACAGAAACCCGCGGGCCCATCCGCCTGCACAAAGCTCTGGCCTGGATTCATGGACCGGGAATGGTTTTGACCCCCATCCTGGGGGCGCTGGCCTACCAGCAAAAGAGCCGCGGAGAGAAGGTTCACGGCGTAGCCAGCCTGCACGGCCCGGTGGCGATCGTCACTGCCGGGGCTTACGGGCTGGCTTTGATGTCAGTCTCGATCAAGTTCTAAGGACGGCTATTGACCGCTGCCGAAATAATTTTCTTGGTGCAGCATCTGTATGAGTC
The DNA here is from genome assembly GCA_035702725.1 of Terriglobales bacterium. Taxonomy (GTDB): domain Bacteria; phylum Acidobacteriota; class Terriglobia; order Terriglobales; family Acidobacteriaceae; genus JAICWP01. The sequence continues at coordinate 405 of DASSQB010000176.1, forward strand.
TGTCATCCCGAGCGAGGGCGCGTCGAGCTTGCGAGACAAAGCCCAAGTCGAGAGACCTTGTGTTTCAACAACGGCGTGTAACCTTGTTCATTGGAGGACGTTACTTGTGCAGGTATCAGTCACACCCAGAGTAATACTCGTAGCCCTCTCTGTTCTGGTGCTCTCGCTGCTGGCCGCTGCCGACAGCCAATGGGTGCTGCAGCAATCCACCCTCACGTATTCTGTTTCGCACCCGCTGCACCACATAGAGGGGGTCAGCCACGCGGCGCGCGGCAAGGGCCTTTGCCAGGCCGGCCAGTGCCAGTTTCTGATCGCCGTGCCCGTCAACACGTTCAATTCCGGGGACAGCAACCGCGACCTGCACACTATACAGGCCGTGCGTGGCGCACAAAATCCCATGGTCGTAGTTCGCACCCAACTGCCGGAATCGGAAATCAAGCCCGGGACCATTCATGCCAACCTGCAGGTTCAGTTTGCCGGCCAGACCGCCAGCTACAAACAACTGACATTCCAACTGGTCACGCAGGGTAAGGACATTCGCCTCACCGGCACCATCCCGGCCACACTCACAGATTTCAAAATCCCGCCCCCGTCGCTCCTCACCATTCCTATCAAAAACGAAATTCCTGTCAGGGTCGATATGACGTGGGCTCCGGGTCAATGAGGAAGGCGCCGCCCTTGCCATGACGTCGCGTTGCTTAGTGCTTATCCAATCAACCTAATTTTGAGTTCTGGAAATGATGAATCATCCTATGTACTAGACACCTATTGGCCGTGGGCTAAACTCAGACTCAAAGTTTTTCGGGCTAATGGCGGCGCTATCGGGGGAGCTTCTCCACGGCTCCGGGTCGGTAGCGCCTTGCCGTTTCTGCGATCATTCACCGTTGCGCCGACCTTCTTCCCCGGCACCCGCAGCTTGCCTCGTATATAACTATGTGTCGCCAACATGAAGCTGCTGATTGCCCTGCATCACCGTTTTGAACTGTGGACTGCGCCGGCCTGGGTGCGCGAGCGCCTGCAGAAACAATTTCCGCAAATAGAAATTGTGCAGCTCCCCGACTACGCGGGCGTGACCGAGCAGATCCGCGACGCCGATGCGGCTTTGGCCTGGTCGTTGCGCCCGGAGCAGTTCCGCGCCGCGCGCAAGCTGCGCTGGATTCACTCCACCGCCGCCGCCGTGCACCAGCTCATGTTTCCAGAGCTGGTGGCCAGCGACGTGGTTGTCACTAACTCCCGCGGAGTGCACGGACCGGTGGTGGCTGAACAGGCGCTGGCCTTGATGTTCGCCGTGGCGCGCAAAATTCCCTCCGCCGTCCGCTTCCAGCAGCGGCACGTTTGGGGACAGGAACGGATGTGGCTCGAAGGCCCCATGCCGGGAGAGCTGCAGGGCGCAACCCTGGGCCTCGTCGGCCTGGGCAGCATTGGGAGGGAGATTGCCAAGCGCGCCGCCGGCTTGGGCATGCGTGTGCTCGCCGTGCGTGAGCATCCTGAGCGTGGCGGAGCGGAAGGTGTCGCCATTGTCTACGGCCCTTCGCAGCTCAACGAGCTGCTGGCCGCTTCCGATTACGTAGTCTTGGCTGCCCCCGTGACTCCCTCCACGCAGCGTCTCATGGACGCAACTCGCCTGGCACAGATGCGCCCCACCGCCTGCCTGGTCAATGTTGGGCGCGGGGTGTTGGTGGACGAAGCGGCTCTCGCCAATGCCCTGCGCCAGAAAAAAATCGCCGCCGCAGCGCTCGACGTCCTCGAGAAAGAGCCCTTGCCTCCCGATTCCCCGCTCTGGGACATGGAGAATGTGCTCATCACTCCCCACACCGGCTCTGTCACTCCCCGCTTATGGGAGCGCCAGTACACCCTCATTTCGGAAAACGTTCGCCGCTTCCTCGCCGGCGAACCCCTGCTGGGGGTGGTGGATAAGGGGAAGGGGTATTGATATACGCCCGTTGGAGTCACCGGCGCGGGTGACTTCTATCACTGCGCGACGCCACCCAAAAGAACTAAAAAGAGCCTAGGGTGGTTCACCACCATGCCTGAGGTGCGTCACCCGTGGCGGAGGTGTCCCATGGCGGCGCTTCAGCTGGTTCCGCGCGTTTCCCTGAACAAAATCCTTTTCACAACTGACTTTTCCGATTACGCCGAGCGCGCCCTGCCTTACGCCGTCGGTCTGGCGCGCCATTACGGCGGCACCGTGTTTGTGGCCCACGCCATTCCACCGGAGCCGCGGCGCCCGCTCCCTCTGGAGCCCATGCCGCCCGAACTGGACGAACTGCGCTACGAAGCCAAACATGCCATGGACACCTTTGTGCGTTCCGCGCCTCTCGCCGGCGTGCGTTACGAGGTGGTCCTGGAGAAGGGGGAAATCGAGCCGGTCTTCCAGGACATGGTGAAGAACCACGCCATTGACTTGGTCGTCATCGCCACCCATGGCCGGAGCGGCCTGAAAAAGCTGCTCCTGGGCTCGGTGGCGGAGGAGATTTTTCGCACCGTCACCTGCCCGGTGCTCACTATCGGCCCGGATGTGAAGCGCAATGAACTTGCTGCCGGCAAGCTGCGGCGCATTCTTTACGCCAGCGACCTGACCGCCGCTTCCCTGCACGCCGCGCCCTACGCTCTGGCGCTGGCGGCTGACTATGGCGCCCAGTTCAACTGCCTGCACGTGATCGAGGAAATCACCACCATTCCCCTTTACTACCGCGAGCGGGCCATGCGCGATGCCCGGGAAGAGCTGGAAAAGCTGGTGCCGGCCGGTGCCGGCCTGGCCTGTGAGCCGCAGGTCGTGGTTGTGACCGGCGAGCCCGCGGAGAAGATTCTGCAGCTCGCTGCCGACCTGGACGCCGACCTGATTGTCATGGGCGCCCGCCATCAGGGGTCAGCGCGGCTGATGGCCCATCTTCCCTGGGCCTGCACTCACAAGGTCATCTGCCATGCCAATTGCCCGGTGCTCACGGTGCGAGCTGGACCGCAATAGGAGGCCGGCTGCTACCCCATTAACCGCCAACATTCAGCTGAGCTGTCCAGAGAAGGAGAAATGCCATGCAGCGGCGCATGAAATGTCAGTTGGAAAAAGCCATGATTTTTGCCGGCGGATTGAGCCTGGGCGCCCGCCTCATGTATATGCTCGATCCTCAGCACGGCCGGCGGCGGCGGGCCATGGCCCGTGACCGCGCCGTTTGGCTGGCGCACCAGGCCGAGCTGACCGTGGACCGCGGCGTACGCGACTTGTTCCATCGCGCGCAAGGCGCGGCGGATGAAACCCTCTCGCTGCTCTCTCCCCAGCCGGTTTCCGACCAGGTGCTGCGCGAGCGGGTGCGCAGCCGCCTGGGCCGGGCCACTGCCCATCCGCATGCCATTGAAGTGGAGGCGAAAGATGGGCGGGTCACCCTGGCAGGTGATGTGCTGCACGACGAACTGCGGCGTGTCCTCTGGGCGGTGCGCGCGGTGCCGGGAGTGAAGTGCGTAGAGAACCGGCTGATCGCGCACCGGCAGGCCGATGTCCCCTACCTGCAGGGCGGCACGCCGCCGCCGGCGCCGGAATTGCTGCAGGAATCGTGGGCGCCGGCCACTCGCGCGCTGGTGGGTACAGGCGGGGGCCTGCTACTCGCTTACGGCGCCTGGCGCCGCGGATGGCAGGGTCTCGGCCTGGGCCTGCTGGGTATGAACCTGCTGGGACGCGCGCTCAGCAACGTCGGTCCGCGGCATCTGCTGGGCGTCGGCGACCCCGAAGCAGCCGGCATTCGCGTGCAAAAGACAATTCACGTGAATGTCCCGGCGGAGGCGGTCTTCGAGCTGCTGGCCGATCCGGAAAAACTGCCGCTCATCATGTCGCACGTGCTGGCGGTCAAGAAGGTGGACGTTAACCGCTATCGCTGGACGGTAGCCGGTCCGGCCGGCACGCCTTTGAGCTGGGACGCCGAAATCACAGAGAAGATTCCCAACAAGATGCTGGCCTGGAGCAGCCTGCCGGGCGCGGTAGTAGCAAACTCCGGCGTGGTGCAACTGGACACGGAAAATGCCGGCACGCGCGTGCACATTCGCCTCGCCTATGTGCCGCCGGCGGGCGCCATTGGGCATGCCATTGCCACCATCTTCGCCGCCGATCCCAAGCATGCCCTCGATGATGACCTGGTGCGGCTGAAATCACTGCTGGAGCATGGCAAGACCAACGCTCACCACCGTGCGGTCAAGCTGGAAGAGGTGATCAACAACACGCCTGCCCACGCGTCAGGCTGCTGAGAGAAAGTAGGCTTACAAAGTTTCAGTCTGCACTTTCGAGTTGCTCAGGAAAGCTCTGATCAAGTTCATATCTGTCATCCCGAGCGAAGCAGAATTGCCTCTTTTTCGGCAATTCTGCGGAGTCGAGGGACCTTGTGTTGGTTGTATCGTAATTAATCAGAGTTTCCCTAATCGCGATCTTACAAATCGGTTTTGAAAGGGCGCGGCTTCAGCCACGCCGTCCACGACTGCATAAATGTCCGGCTTTCAGCCCCTGAGAGAAACCGGCGTCTGCCCGCTTGGTTCACATGAGATAGCTTCTAGTTCTTCATAGTCGCCAGTCCGAAACCTTGAAACTCTGGAACCTTGAAACCTGCCTCACCCGGCTAAATGCTTCCAACCCCTGAGTGCTGATTGCTAAGTGCCGACAGCTGCTTTTGGGCTACAATCGGCTCCACAGGGGTGCGGCCGCATGTACTTCGAACAGTTCTATCTGGCGTGCCTGGCGCACGCGTCTTACATGCTGGGGTCGGCGGGCGAAGCGGCGGTGGTTGACCCGCAGCGCGATGTAGACATCTATCTGCAGGCCGCTCAGGAACAAGGCCTCAAAATCCGTCACATCTTCGAAACCCACCTGCACGCCGATTTTGTCTCCGGCCACAAAGAACTGGCAGCGCGCACCGGCGCCAACATCTATATAGGCGAGCGCGCCGGAGCGAAATTTCCGCATGTGCCGCTGCGCGACGGCTCCGAAGTACGCTTTGGCGACGTGCGCATCACCGCCCTGGAAACCCCCGGACACACCGCGGAAGCGGTGTGCCTGGTAGTGCGCGATATGGCTAAGTCGCCCGAACCGGCGCTGGTGCTCACCGGCGATACTCTCTTCATCGGCGACGTCGGCCGCCCCGATCTTTCCCGCCAATACACCCCCCAGCAGCTGGCCGGAATGCTCTACGACAGCCTGCATGAAAAGCTGCTGCGTCTGCCCGACTACGTGCTGGTGTATCCAGCGCACGGGGCGGGCTCGCTGTGCGGGCGCAACATGCGCGCCGACCGCTTCTCCAGTATCGGCACTGAGCGCCTGACCAATCCCGCGCTGCAGGTGTCGAGCCGCGAGGAGTTCGTGCAGCAATTGACCGCCAACCTTCCGCCGCGTCCCGCTTACTTCGTGCAGGACGCCGAGCTCAATCGCGAAGGCGCGCCGTCCCTGGAGGAATTGCCGCCGCTGCCGGCAATCGCGCCGGCGCAACTGCGTTCCATGATCGAGCAGGGCGCAAATGTGCTGGACACGCGTCCGCCTGACCAGTTCGCTGCCGGCCACGTGCCCGGCTCCATCAACATCGCCTTGGCTGGGCAGTTCGCCACCTGGGCCGGCATCATTTTGGGACTCGAGGGCCGGCCGGTACTGATCGCGGAGTCGCCGGAGAAGCTCACCGAAAGCCGCCTGCGCCTGGCGCGCGTGGGCATTGAAGAATGCGCCGGCTGCCTGCCCGGCGGAGTGGACGAGTGGAAGCAGGCGGGATTTCTCTTGGCCTCGGTGCCACAGATGACGGCGGAGGAATTGGGCGAACACAGGGACGGCTTGCAGGTGCTCGATGTCCGCCGCGAGAGCGAGTGGCAAGCCGGTCACATTGACGGCGCCCGCTTGTGGCCTCTCGACCGCTTTGCCACCGAACTGCCGCGGTTGGATGGTGAGAAGCCTCTGGCCGTGCACTGCAAGAGCGGCTATCGCAGCGCCATCGCCTGCAGCCTGCTGCTGCGCGCCGGCTATAACAATGTCAGCAACGTTGTTGGCGGCTTCGACGCCTGGCAGCAGGCCGCCCTGCCCTGCGTCATCAGCTGAGTCATCCGCTTCGGTTTATACCGCCCACATTCCACATAGTCGGTGATTACGCCGCTGCCGTCACAGCAGGCCGAACGATGGCGGACTATAATCACGCCAAATCATGGATTTCGATCAGCTGGTTACGTTCCTGGAGGTTGCCAGGCTGGGAAGCTTTTCGCGCGCCGGCGAAAAGGTCTTCCGCTCGCAGTCGGCGGTGAGCGCGCAGATCCGCCAACTGGAGCAGGAATACGGCAGCAAGCTGCTGGACCGCTCCGGCAAGCTGGTGCGGCTCACTCCCGCCGGCCGCGTCCTGCACGACTATGCCGAGCGTCTGCTGAAGCTGAAAGACGATTCCCTGCTGGCCATCGCTGACCAGGGTAAGACCCCGCGCGGCACCCTGCTCATCGGCGCCAACGAGGCCACCTGCCTATATGTGTTGCCGCCGGTTTTCGCCGAGTATTGCCGCCAGCATCCCCAGGTGCAGATCAGCATTTACCGCAACTTCACTTACAAAATCGTGGAGAAGCTGGAAAACGGCGCCATTGACGTGGGCATTGTCAGCCTGCCCGTCAAATCGCCTAGCCTGAAGGTGCAGCCCATTTTTCGCGATCAGCTCATGGTCATGGTCAGCCGCGACCATCCGCTTGGCCGGCGCGACGTTCTCAGCGTGCGCGACATTGCCAAAGAGCCCCTGCTGTTTCCCAAAACCGGCCATACCCGGCGCATGCTGGATAAGATCTTCCGCCCCTTTAACGCCGACCTGCACGTAAGGATGGAGCTGCCCAGCATCGGCATGATTAAGAGCTTCGTGGCCGCCGGCCTGGGCATTTCCCTCATCAGCGCCAGCTTTGCCCGCGACGAGGTGCGAGCCGGCCTGGTCAAACTCATCCCGCTGCAAGATGCGCAATTGTTCCGGGAGCTTGGACTGGCCTATCGCCGCGACCGGACCCTTCCCCGGGCGACCACGGCTTTCATAGCCACGGTACGCCAACTCGGCGCTCAGAAGGCGCAGGCCGGCGCCTGACAGATTTTCCAATTTGAGACCACCCTTTCTTTGGCATTCCGATCTAATTCCTTACAGATGTAGGAGTTGCGAGCGAACCCGGAGAATTGTAAAGGGAATTTACAAAATCGGAACAGAAACTGAAATCACGCGATAGGAAGGGGCCGGAGCTGATATGCTCCGCCCCGCATTCAATTCTGGCCGGGCGCTGCCGCAGCTGTCGCTCCCACAGGCTTGGGCTGTCTCTGCTCGCGCTGTGGGCCGAAGGTAGCGCCCGATGACACGTGCGGATGAGGTCGAATTAATTGGCCCCAGTCATTAATCGCACGTCACACCTCTTGTGGCAATGGCACGTAAGTATTCCGGGGTTTGCCCGACGTGCTGCCTTTGCCGCCTCTAAGGCCAAGCGGTTGTATACATGATTGGATGCGCCTCGCGCAAATTCATTGCAGGTTTTGGCACGCTTTTGCGCTTCTTGACGCGCTTTCTTCTCCCCTGCTCGGCTTTCTGCTGCCGCAGTGTCTAGAATAGGCAAAGAGGCGTCTGATGCGTACCTTGTCGGACACGCTGGGGGAAATCTTCCGCGCCCTGTGGGCCCACAAGCTGCGCTCCTTCCTCACCATGTTCGGCATCGCCTGGGGGGTCGGCTCCCTGCTCCTGCTGGTGGGCGTGGGAGAAGGCTTTCGCTCCGGCAACCGGCGCGAGATGTCCACCCTGGGCGAAGACGTCATGTTTGTCTTTCCCGGGCGCGCGCCCAGCATCCAGGGCAGCTTCGTGGGCATGCGCCAGTACTACCTTACCCAAAAGGATTATCTGGATATTGCCTCGGAAGCGCCCGCGGTTAAGGAGGTTTCCCCCGTCCTGCAGCGCAGCGACATCCAGGCCGTCAGTGACTACACCTCCACTAGCGGCCAAGTGCAGGGCGTCACGCCTAACTACAACCGCATCCGCTATCTGCCCATCGCCGCCGGGCGCTGGCTTAACCTGGATGACGAAGCGCAAAAGCTGCCGGTGCTGGTGCTGGGCGACGAAGCCCGGCGCATCTTGTTCCCCCACGAGGAGGCGGTGGGCAGCTACGTCCTGCTGAACGGCGTGCGCTTCCAGGTGATCGGAATTCTCGAGCGCATCGGCCATGGGCAAAATAATGACTTCAACCTGCGCATGTTCCTTCCCTACTCCGCCATGCACGATCTGTTTCCCGCGCAAAACGTTGGGGAGACGCTGAACGCCATTTCCTACATCAACTTCCAGCCGCGCAACCGGGCGCTGCACGAAGACGCCAAGCTGCAGGTGCACCGCATCCTGGCGCGTAACCACGACTTCGACTGGCGCAACGAAGATGCCTTCGACGAGTGGGATAGCGTCCAGAGCTTCGACATGGTGCTCAAGATTTTTACGGTAATGGACTGGTTTCTGGGCAGCGTGGGCCTGATCACGCTGGGCCTGGGCGCCATCGGCGTCATCAACATCATGCTGGTCACGGTCAGCGAGCGCACACGCGAAATCGGCATTCGCAAGGCCCTGGGCGCCACCCGGCGCAACATCCTTCTGCAATTCACGCTGGAAGGAGCGCTGCTCACCCTGGTGAGCGGCAGTATCGGCATTGGCGGGGCGGCGCTTCTCACTCATTTGCTAAGCGGGATGCCCGCGCCAGAAGGATTTGACCCGCCCAGGATTGTGGCTTGGTCGGCCGTAATTGCGGTGGGCGCCCTGGCGCTGGCCGGCACCGCCGCCGGACTCTACCCCGCGCGCAAAGCCGCCATGCTGGAACCGGTGGAGGCGCTGAGGCAGGAATGACAAAGCGCGAAATTCTAGGCGAGGCGCTCGAAGCCCTGCGCTGGAACCCGCGGCGCACTTTCCTCACCCTGCTGGGCATGGCTTGGGGCATCGCCACCGTGGTGCTGCTGCTCGCCTACGGCAACGGCTTCGGCACCGCCGTCAACAACATTTTCAGCAGCTATGGCTCCAAGGCCGTGGGAATTTTTCCCGGCCGCACTTCTCTGCAGGTAGGAGGCAGCAAGGCAGGCCGGCAGATTCGCCTCACCGGCGACGACATTGACCACCTGCGCAGCAGCACGCCTCTCATCCTGCACATCTCCCGTGAACTGGACAAGAATTTCAATGTGCAATTCCAGGACCGCGTGGCCAATGGGCCGGTCACGGGAATTGACCCCGGCGCGCAACGCATCTGGGCGCTGAAGCTGGCCGACGGCCGCTTCTTTACCCAGCGCGAGGATGAGATCCATGCCCGCGTCGCCGTCTTGACCACCGATATCAAAGACAAACTCTTTTCCGGCGCCCCTGCCGTGGGTCATACCATCCGCATCTCCGGCGTCAGCTTTGAGGTCATCGGTTTGCTCCAACCTCGCATGCAGGAGGGAGACAACGACATTAACCGCATCATCTACATCCCCTACACCGCGATGGGGGCGCTCGACGACACCCGCTACCTGGGCGGCATCTGGCTGGACTACAACGGCCTGGCCAACGAAGCTGTGGTCAAGTCGGTGCGCGAAACCCTGGGGCTCGTGCACGGCTTCGATCCCAAGGACCAGCGGGCCGTATTCATCTTCGACTTGCGCAAGCAACTGAAGCAATTTGTCATCATCACCACCGGCCTGAAGGTTCTGCTGGGCTTTATTGGCACCCTCACCCTGGGCATCGGCGGCATCGGGCTCATGAACATCATGCTGGTGGCGGTGGCGCAGCGCACGCGCGAGATCGGCATGGCTAAGGCGCTGGGGCTGCGCCGGCGCGACATTCTCTTTCAGTTCCTGAGCGAGGCCCTGCTCATTACCGCCGCCGGCGGCCTGCTGGGCATGATTCTCTCTTATGTGGCGGCCTACGGCATCGGTTCCCTTACGCTCTACAGCGCCATGGCCAAGCATGCCAGCGCCGGCGACATCCACCTGGCGGTATCGCTCAATGTCCTGCTGATCGCTACCGTGATTCTGGGCGTGGTGGGGGTCGTCAGCGGGCTCATTCCCGCCATCCGCGCCGCCAATCTCGATCCCATCGAGGCGCTGCGTTATGAATAGCTGCTTAGCTTCGAGCTCCCAGCTCCTGGCTTCTAGCTTGAACCTACGACGTTCTCATTTGAGGTCTCGCCCCAGCCATTACCGTTGCACGCTGCCTGGCAGAAGCCAGTGGCTAGGAGCTGGCAGCTGGTAGCTTTCCTGAAACCTGCGCCTCACTTTCCCAAACAGCCGCAAACCGTTTATGCTGAAATGACGTGCGAGGCGCCGGGTGAGGTTAAACGTAAGTTCCGGCGCAAGCGGGCACAAGGAACCACACCATGAGAGCCAACTTCATTTTCTTCCTGATCCTGACAGTAGGCAGCTTGCCGGCGGCAGCCCAGTCCGCCAGACAAAGCGCTGCCCCTCCACCGCCCGTGCCCTATGCCACCGCCAACCAGGTAAACGCGCTGATGTCGCAACTGGAGTCAACGGCCACCACCGCCGCCTCCGACCTCAGCCGCCTGCGCATCAACAAATGGAAGGCCCCGGGCTCCGCCAAACAGCAGGCGGAAGCCAACCGCCAGTCCATCCTGCGCAACCTGGAAACCGCCTTGCCTGGCATGATCAGCGCGGTGCGCAGCAATCCCGATGACATTGCCGCCAGTTTCACGCTTTACCGCAACCTGGACGCGCTCTATGACGTGTTCAGCTCGGTTGCCGAGTCCGCCGGCGCCTTCGGCCCGCGCGATGAGTACGAGGGAGTCGGAAACGACCTGAACTCGGTGGAGCAGATTCGCCGCGAACTTGCTGACCGTGTAGCCACTCTGGCCAGCAGTAAGGAAACCGAACTGGCCCACCTGCGCAACGAAGTGCGTGCCGGGCAGGCGGCGGCCCAGGCCGCTCCTCCCAAGAAGGTTGTCGTTGACGACAACGAACCGGAGAAAAAGCCGCTGCACAAAAAGAAGGTCGTCAAACATCCGGTCAAAAAACCGGTCAACGGCCAAGCGGAACAGAAGCCTGCCGCTAACCCGCCGGCGCCGAAGAGCAGCAATCCACAGTAGTTGGGAGTCAACGAGTTTCCTGACTCCTGAGCCCCGACTCCTACTCCTCCCCTGCTTCGGGTGCCAGTAACCACTTTCCCGTTACTTTTGCCTGCACCTCGCCCCTAAGTACCTGTAACTAGAACACTTTTCTCGGGAACTCTGGACCTGGCTGCGGGGTCTATGGTTACAGGGTGGAAGGACCAGGGGCAGTCTGAGTCCTAGGAGTTGCGACCCGGAGATCCTATAATGAGGGTTGTTGCCGCGAAAGCAGGCGCGGGAGCCATAACCTTGGGAGATCTGGCGAGTGCGATTGGGATTCGGGGAGAGGAATCCGCCATTGTGGCGGAACTCAAAGCCGGGTCCGAAGAAGCCTACTCATGGCTGATCGGCCAATATCATCAGCCCATTTACAGCCTGGTTTATCACATCGTGAACGAACCAGCGGATGC
>DASSQB010000177.1:0-11887 GCA_035702725.1 Terriglobales bacterium
GGCTCTAGCGAAGAACGGCGAGCGTGTTGAGGTGCTGGAGCACTCGCGCCGGTTTGTGCGCGTGCGCACCGCCGAGGGCAAGGAAGGCTGGGTCGAAGAGCGTTATCTGGTCGGGCAGGGTGTTTTCGACCAGATGCAGAAAATGGCGGCCGACAACCGCGACACTCCTGTCATGGCCGCGGGCACGACCGACAACGACACCAACATTCACATCGCCCCCGGGCGCGACGCCCAGCACCTCTATCAGCTCAAGGCCGCCTCCAAGGTGCAGATCCTCAAGCGTGCCACCGCTCAAAAGCCGCAGCCGGCAACCGTCCCTGTGCGCGAAGACGCCGGCCGCAGGGCTGCGCCTTCGGAGCCCGCCCTGGAAGACTGGTGGCTGGTGCGCGACCCCGAAGGGCGCGTGGGCTGGGTGTTGGCCCGCATGGTGGATATTGATGTCCCCCTCGACGTCGCCCAATACGCCGAAGGCCGGCGCATTGTCGGCGCGTTCGTCCTCAACCAGATCACGGACGGCGACAAAAAAGTTCCTCAGTACCTCATGGTGCTCACCGAACCCCACGACGGCATGCCTTTCGACTACAACCAGGTGCGCGTTTTCACCTGGAACGTGCGCCGCCACCGCTACGAGACCGCCTACCGCGAGCGCAAGCTGTTCGGCGTATTTCCCGTGACCATTACCCACGAAAATTTCGACAAGGAAGGCGATCTGCCCGTGTTCACCCTGCGCGTGCAGGACGATACCGGCAAAGTGGTGGAGCGCAAGTACAAGCTTAATACCCCCATCGTCCGGCGCGTGCTCTCCCCCGCGGAAGAAGCAGAAAAGACGGCACATCCGGCGCCCCGCCGCTCCCGCCGCCAACGCTGACCACCTTTTCTGCCCGGCAAGGCATCAGCACGGCAACCGCCGGAATCCAAGTTGGAGCGAGGTCATGCCCTATGGCAGAAAAGGTTAAAAAGCTTAATTTGGAACGCGATTATAAGAACTACCTTTATTACCTCGACGGCGAAGGCAACGTCTGCCAGAAACCGAAGTCCGGCAAAGGCGACTCCAAGATCCTGGTGCCGCACGCCGTCGAGCGCGACAACCAGTTTCTGTACTTTATTGACAAAGATGGCGACGTAGCCCGCTCGCGCCGCGGCAGCAAAAATAACGCTGCCTGATCTGAACTTCCGTGCTCGTGTTTCGCCCAGGCCGGCGCGCCCGCCCCGGAAACGCCTTGCTGCAGGCGCTGCTCCCGCTTCTTCATGCACTTGATGTGTCCCCTCCAGTTTCCTCTACCGGCGTGTGCCTGGAAGCCCTGCTCCGCTGTGGCGAATTGGAGTGCGGCCTGGCCGACATGGACTCGCCGCATGCCGTCACCGTGGCCCCGGCCACCGATGCCCTGGCAGAGTTGCTGCTGGGCATTTCCCCAACCGTTCTCCTGTCGCAACTGATCGGCCGCTTAACCTGCATTCGCGCGCCCGAGCAGATCGCAGTTTCCGCACACGAAGGTTTCGCCTACTACGCGCTGCATCCGCTGCGTTACGCGGACCTGGCCGGCGCCTTGCCTCTGGCCTCGGGCAATGTGGCCGTGGTGGGGATTCGCAGCATCGGCACAACTCTGAGCGCTGTGGTTGCCGCCGCTCTGCGCCGCCGCGGCCTTAAGGCCGAGCGCATCACCGTGCGTCCCCAGGGCCATCCCTTCGACCGCCAAACTGAATTCAGTTTTGGCTACCGCCTCTGGCTTGCCGCCCAGCGCGCCCGCCGCGCAGAATTTCTGGTGGTGGATGAGGGCCCCGGCCTCAGCGGCTCCTCTTTCCTTTCCGTGGGCGACGCGCTGTTGCAGGCTGGCGTGCCCCGCAACAGCATTACCTTCCTTGGTGCCGCACAACCCGATCCTTCCCGTCTGCGAGCTCGCGACGCCGCCCGCCGCTGGCCGGAATTTCGCTCGTTTGCCGTTCGCCAGCCCGTTGCGCCCGCCGATGCCGCCGCTGACCTCGGCGGCGGCCTGTGGCGCCGCCAGCTTTTCAACCTTGCCTGCAACTGGCCTGCTTCCTGGGTCACCATGGAGCGCGCCAAGTTTCTTTCCCGCGACAGCCGCCAGTTCTTCAAATTTGAAGGCTTAGGGCACTATGGCGCGAAAGTAGCCGAGCGTGCGCACGCTCTCGCCGATGCCGGTTTCGCTCCCCCTTCTGAAAACGCCGGCGATGGATACCTCGCCTATGCACGCGAGCCCGCGCTTTCCGCCACGCGTATGGACCTGTGCCCGGCGCTGCTGGATCGCCTTGCCCAATATTGTGCCTTCCGGGCGTCCGCGTTTGTTGAGTCCTCTGCCAACCTGGAAGAACTTTGCGCCATGGCCGCCTGGAACCTGCACGAGGAGTTTGGTGTGCCCTACGAACCTGGATCTGCCAAGCTCGAAATTGCGTTGCCCGTGCTCGCTGATGGCCGCATGCAGCCGCATGAATGGTTGCTGACACCGCGCGGCATACTCAAGGTTGATGGCGCCTCCCACGGTGACGACCATTTCTTCCCCGGCCCTACTGATATCGCGTGGGATCTGGCCGGCGCCATCGTGGAGTGGGACTTGGGAAGCGACGCTGCCGATTACCTCGTGCGACGATACACCGGCTTGAGCGGCGACCGACCCCAGCGTCGGCTCCCCGCCTGGCTGCAGGCCTACACCGCCTTTCGCCTCGGCTACTGCAAGATGGCCGCCGAAAGCCTGGCCGGCACCGCTGAAGAAGAACGACTGCTGCGCGACTATCGCCGCTACCGCGCTCGCGCCTCCGCCGCCCTGGCGCTGCCTGCGGCGGCATAGGCCCTCCGAAGGAGGGCGTCATCCTGAACGGCTTCAGCCGTGAAGGATCTCGCGTGCGCTGCCGATCATTCTCGTTTGTCATCCTGAGCGCAGCGAAGGACCTGCTTTTCTTGTGGCGCGGGCGCCCTCGCCCGCGAACGCCGTCCTAAGGAGGGCGTCGAACTTCGTCCGTCGTGCAAATTCGCGGATGCCCCTGAATTGACTTGTCATCGCCGCCGCTCTATCGTGGCTGCCGAAAGCCGCAATGAACATCGTCAAGTCCACCCGCAAATACGAGGATTGGCTGCGCCAGCACACCTCCGTGTGGGAAGCCGACCTGCGCCTGAAACATCAGCACATGAAGGAAAGCCTCTTCATGTTCCTGCGCGCTACTTTCTATCGCTGGGCGCAGGTGTGGCCGGAAGTCTGCTCCGGCCTGGCCAAGGCTCCCAAAGTGCTCGCCGTCGGCGACTTGCACGTCGAAAACCTTGGCACCTGGCGCGATGCCGAAGGCCGCCTCATCTGGGGCGTCAACGATTTCGACGAGGCCTGCGAGTTGCCCTTCGCCAACGACCTGGTTCGCCTGGCCGCCAGCGCGGCCCTCGCCATCGAGGAAAACCACTTGAGCCTCAGCAAGAAATCCGCCTGCGAGGCCATCCTGGAGGGCTACGAGCAGAATCTGAAGGCGGGCGGCCAGCCTTTCGTTCTAGAAGAGGAACATGGCTGGCTCCGCCGCCTCGCTATGAGCGAACTGCGTGATCCTGTTCATTTCTGGAAGAAAATGGACTCTCTTCCTCCAGTGAAGGGGACCATTCCTGCAACGGCCGTGGAGGCGCTGCACCACCTGCTGCCGGAAAAAGAAGTGACCTGCAAAATCCTGCGCCGGGTTGCGGGCCTGGGCAGTCTCGGGCACCAGCGCTTAGTGGCCATAGGCGAGTGGCACGGCGGCCGCATTGCCCGCGAGGCTAAGGCCCTGGTTCCTTCCGCTTGTTATTGGGCTGACCCGGACGGCGGTACTCCTGAAATCATGTGCCCAGCCATCCTCTCCCGTGCTGTGCGCTGCCCCGATCCGTTCGTCCAGTTGCGCGGCAAATGGATCCTCCGCCGTCTTTCGCCCCATTGCTGCCGCCTGGAACTCGAGGCCATGCCGGCTGACCGCGACGAATTGAAGCTGCTGGCCGCCATGGGCGCCGAGACGGCCAACGTCCACCTCGGCACACCTCAGAGGGCCAGGGACATTCAGCGATACCTGCGCAAGCAGCCGGCATCCTGGCTGCACTCGGCGGCCAAAGACATGGCCCAGGCGGTAGAGGCCGACTGGCGCGCCTGGAAGAAGTCCGGTGCTTAAGAGTGACTCGCTGCGCAGCAGGGCGTCATGCTGAGTGGGCTTCAGCCCCGAAGCATCTCGCGTGCACCGCCGATCACTCCTGGTTTGTCATCCTGAGCCCAGCGAAGAGCTTGCCTGAGCGCCGCCGAAGGGACCTGCTTTCCCAGGTGAACGCAGTTTTTCTTGTGGCGCGGGCGCCCTCGCCCGCGTCACTCACCCACTGGCCTGCATCCAATCCTGTGCGCGTACTCTGCCGTGAACGATTACCCCAATCGCCGCCTCTACCCGGCCACTGCGTCCGACTCGAGCGACAAAAAGTTTTCCCTCTGGGACAAGCGCACTGCCTGCGCCCTGTTTACCATCCTCATCTTCCTGGCCGTGGGCGCTTTCATCTACGCGGCCTGGAAGGTCATTGTGGCCTTCATTTTTTCCGTCTTCGTGGCCTATCTGCTTGATCCCATCGTCACCTTCGCGCAGCACCAGTCACGGCTGTCCAAAGGTCGCCGCTCGCGCGCCGTCCTGCAGGTGTATGTCGCCATCGGCGTGCTCGTAGCCGTGCTCATCATTTTTGCCGGGCCGCGCCTGGTAACTGAGGGCCGCCACCTGGCGGGTGCGCTTCCCGGCTGGATGGAGAAACTGACCAGCGGCCAGATCGCCTGGCAAATTGGCACCAAACGCGGCTGGAGCCACGCTACCCAGGAGCGCGTCCAGCAGTGGCTCGCCGACCATCGCCGCGAAATCATCGCATCGGCGCAGCATGTCGGCGCTTTCGCTGCACAGTTCGCGATCAACGCCGTCTGGATCATTCTGGTGCCTATCCTGGCCATCTTCTTTCTGCTCGACGGCAGCCAGTTCGCCCAAACCATAGTGGACCTGGTGGACCGCCGCCGGCAGCGCCAGTTCCTGCGCGGCCTGCTCGCTGACCTGGATACCATGCTGGCTCATTACATCCGCGCCCAGCTCATCCTCGCCGGGCTCACCATGGCGGTGCTTACTACCGTGCTCACGCTGATTCGCTTGCCCTATGGCAGCGTGCTGGGGGTGATCGCCGGCGTTCTGGAATTCATTCCCCTGGCCGGGCCACTGGCTGCCGCCATCATGATTCTGGGCGTGGCCTTCCTCACCAGCTATCACCACATTCTGCTGGTCGCGCTTCTGCTCGGGGCCTGGCGCATCGCACAAGATTACGCCACAGCCCCCCGCATCATGGGCAAGAGCCTGGAGCTTCACCCCTTGGCGACGCTGTTTGCCATCCTCGCCGGCGGCGAAGTTGCCGGCGTCATCGGCGTTTACCTCTCCATCCCCATCGCCGCTACTCTGCGCATTTTCTGGAACCGCTGGCGCGCCTACAGCGAGCCCAATTCCGCTGCTTCTGCCGAAGCGCCCATGCCCTCAAAACGCACCGCCTGAACAAGGCCGGCTTCAGGTTGCACACACCTCACTATCTCTCTTATTTTCACCCTCCAATTCAAATTGTCATGCTGAGCGCAGCGAAGGACCTGCTTTTCGCGAATGCCCCGAGGCATTTACCCTATCGCGGCGCGGGTGGAGAGGATTGGAGAGAAGCTCAAGGCGAAGGACACTGCAGTTGTTGGGGATTCATCGTGGAATTCGCGCGGCGTATCTCCTCCAGCGCGGCAGCCGCATGGCTTGCGGGGGAGACAACGTAATCCCCAAAGTCCCAGGAGCGATCATGCAGGTGCCGGCAGAGAAACGGGATAAGGCGAGGGCTGTGGGTAAAGGCAGCCTCATTTGTGGCCCAGTCGAAATCCTGCCCCGGCGGGGTTTGGCCAATCACCACACTCAGTTTCTGCTCGATGGCTCGCAGGGCGGGGTCGTAATCATAGCGTCCCAGCGCCGCCTCCACCATGTTGCGAATCACGGGATGCAGGTCGGGAATGGCATAGGCGCGCTCCAATAGGGGAAGGTCGGCCCTGGAACCGCTTAAAACCAGGGCCTGTACCGCAGTGTCGGTCGGCTTAGACTCGATTATCTGCGCCGCTGCCGTGTGCAATCCATCACGAAACCGATAGTTTGGATCCTTCCCGATTTTCTTCATGTACCAGCCCAGCGCAAAATCCCAGTTGTAGTTCGGGCTGCGGCTGATGGCGCGAAAGATGGCCGGCGTGGCGGCATCCATATCGAGATAAAGCATGGCGTCAACGGCTTCACCGAAGTCGGGTTGGCGGTCGAGCACGGCCTCAAGGAGCGGCATGGCCTGATCGCCGTATCGCTGGCGTAACAGCTTGGCGTGCGCCTGACCCGGGAGATCGCTGAAGTTTTGCCGCGGCAAGTTGAGGACGAGGGCGACTTCGTCTTCGACCGAGGCTGGTATCAGCAGCGACGCGATAACACGAATCTTGCCCGGCTGGATGCCATTCAGAGTCCGGTTGATGGTGAACGTGCCGTCCTTGTGCACCCAGGAGGGCTGAATGTAAATGGTTTCGCTATAGTGCGGGAAGTAGATGATTTGCGACGGTTCGCCCGATAAGTCTTTAGGCGAGACTTGGACCGGATCGAAGGTCGCCAGGGTAGAGGTGAGGATGCGAAGATCTATTGCGGCCTCGCGGTCCATTCCCTGCAGGCCGCGGACCACAAGCTGGTAGGGCGCTCGCTTAGCGTTGACCAGAGAGGTAGCGCCCATCTTTTCGCCAATGGCAACGCAGCGCACGGTTCCTGTATGAACCTGACCGCTCTGGGTGAAAACGTAGTTCGTGTTTCCCAGCAGCCGGGGTGCAACCCTAAACACCGACCTGTGGGTAGTCTGCGCCAGTAAATCCGCCGGAGTATTGCCGACAGTCAGCGAGACGCTTGTACCCTTGCCATCGAACGTGCCGCTCACCGCCATGGCGCGGCCGCTCTGGACGACCTTCGGGATGTAAAGCGCACCATCGGTTTCGGCGGCGGAGGCGCGCGCTTGCACCGTGATAACCACCTGCGCCACCCGCACGCCTCTGAAATCACTGACCAGAAGCACCACGTCGGTATCCGCCGCTACCTCTGGCGCCTTCCACGAAAATCCCTGCTGGTTCGCGTGGGCGGACTGTCCCGCAAACTGCAGCACGTAGGATTGCGGCGCCGTACTCGCGCCCTCGGAGGGTAGCTCGACCGTGCCGTAAAACCACTCGCCGCTAACAATGTGCTCCGGCAGGACAATGCGGACAGGGCCATCATCTGTGGTGAAGGTGATGATTTGTATCGGAGGTTGCTGCTCCACCCGCACCTCGTACCAGTCGTGAGGCGATGGTTGCGCCGCGAGGATGGGCGGGGTTGCGATCAGAATAAATACAAGAAGGGCTTGCCATGCCATACCGGTGCCCCACAGTCGCCTGCAATGACGGGTGCCCCACATTTGCCCGTAATCCACACAGTGTGGGCCATAACCAACTCTGGCGCGGGCAAATGTGGGAAAAGTCAAGGTCGCTTCACCCCCATGGCCAGCACCTCCGCCAGGTGTAGCGCCTTTCGCCCGGCCTGCTGCTCGATCTGGCTTTGGCAACTGAAGCCGTCGGCAATAATCAATGTTGATTCTTCGGCCTGGCGCACCGCCGGCAATAACACTCGCTCCCCCACCGCCACAGAAACCTCGTAGTGCTCTTTCTCGTATCCGAACGCCCCCGCCATGCCGCAGCAGCCCGATTCTAGCAGCCGGTACTCCAGCCCCATCTTCTCCATCACCTGCCTTTCTTCTTTCAGCCGCATGATGGCCTTGTGATGGCAATGCCCGTGCACAATCGCCTTGCGCAACACCTTGGGAACCGTGCAGCCGTTCTTTTCCAGGAACTCAGCCAGCGTGAATGTCTGTTGTGCCAACTTCTGTGCCGGCTTGGATTCCGGCATCAGTCCCATCAGATCGTCGCGAAATACCGAGCCACAACTGGGCTCCAGCACCACCACAGGCGTGCCCGCCTCAATTTCAGGAGCCAGCGCAGCCAGCACCCGCTGCAGGTAGGACTTCGCCATGTCCAGAAAACCGTAGTCGTAGAGCGGCCGGCCGCAGCACAGATGTTGCTGCGGCACTACTACCTCGTAGCCCGCCGCCTCCAGCACCTCCACCGCGGCATGCGAGGTCTGCGGCTTGAAATAATTGTTGAACGTGTCCGGCCACAGAATCACCCGCGGCTTGCCCTGGTTGCGCGGCTCTCGCCTGCGAAACCAGCTCTTGAATGTTTGTCTCGCGAACGCCGGAATCGTCCGCTGCTGCGGAATCCCGGCAACCGCTTTGGCCAGCGCGCTCAGTCCGGGCGCCTGCGTAAAAAGATTTGCCAACCGTGGTGCCACTGACGCCAGACGCGCCCACTTGTCAATCCAGCCAAAGGCATACGCATGTAGCGGGCGCATCCTGCCTTCCCAGTAGTGCGACAAAAACTCCGCCTTGAACGTGGCCACATCCACATTCACCGGGCAATCGCCTTTGCAGCCCTTACACGCCAGACACAGGTCGAGCGCCTCTTTCACCTGCTCGTCGCGCCACCCGTCCTTGATCACCTCGCCGTGCAGCATCTCCCACAGCAGGTGGGCGCGTCCCCGCGTGCTGTGGCGCTCTTCGTGCGTCACCATGAAGCTGGGACACATGGTGTCTATCTCGCCCTGTCCGCTCCAGCGCCGGCACCGGCCCACGCCCACGCAGCGCAGCGTTGCATGCGCGAAACTGCCATGGTCCTCAGGAAACTGGAAGTGTGTCGCCGGATGCGGCGCCACATATCCCGCTCCCAGCCGCAGGTTCTCATCAATGCGGTACGGATCCACCACCTTGCCCGGATTCATCTTCCAATCCGGGTCCCATATGGATTTGAACTCGCGAAACGCCTCCACCAGTTCCGGCCCGAACATGCGGTCGAGAAATTCCGCCCGCGACTGCCCATCGCCGTGCTCGCCGGAAAGCGATCCGCCGTAGCTCACCACCAGCGCGACCGCTTCCTCCATGAACTCCCGGAATTTCGCGATACCCGCGGCCGTCTCCAAGTCGAAGTCCACCCGGCAATGCACGCAGCCCTGCCCGAAGTGCCCATACAGCGCCGCGGTGTAGCCGTACTTGTCATAAAGCGCGCGCAGCTCCCGCAGGTATGGGCCGATCCTCTCCGGCGCTACCGCCGAATCCTCCCAACCTTCCCAGCTATGTTTCTCTCCAGGAACAAAGGAATTAGCGCCCAGCGCCGACTCCCGCACCAGCCAGATGCGCCGTTGCTGCTCCGCTTCCGTGAAGACCCGTACCTCCAGCGCCTTTCCCTGTGAAGCCTGGGCAAACCGCGCGGCCTGCGCCAGCGCTTCTTCTTTGGTATCGGCGCCAAATTCCACCAGCAGCCAGCCGCTCCCCTGCGGCATCAGCGACAGATAATCCTGCTGCGGCAGCCGTTTTTTGCGGATATTGATGGCCACAATCTCGTCGAAGCCCTCCAGCCCGATGGGCCCGAACTCCACCACTCGCGGCACATCGTCGCCCGCCTGGTACATGTCCGGATATCCCAGCAGCACCAGCACCCGCGCCGGCTTGCTGGGGATGAGCTGCACTTTGGCGTCCAGCATGGTGACGCACGTGCCTTCGCTGCCCACCAGCGCCCGCGCCACATTGCAGCGCCCGTCAGCCCCCGGCAGCAGCTCATCCAGGTTGTAGCCCGAGACCCGCCGCGGAATGCGCGGATAGCGCTCACGAATCAGTTCTGCGTACCGATTCCGCAACGACAACAGCCGCGAATAAATCTCTCCTGATCGCCCGCCCTCCGCCGCCGTGCCCCGCATCTCGGCGTCGCTCATCCAGCCCACCCTCACACGCGTGCCGTCGTAGAGCAGCACCTCCATCTCGTGTACGTTCTCTACCGCTTTGCCCGACATCTGGGAGTGCACGCCACAGGAGTTGTTCCCCAGCATGCCGCCGAAGGTGCAATGCGTGTGCGTCGCCGGATCCGGTCCCCAGGTGAGCTTGTGCGGCGCGGCCGCCTCGCGCAGGCGGTCGCAAATCACCCCCGGCTGCACCCGTGCATACTTTTCCTCGGCGTTGATCTCCACAATCTTGTGCAGATACTTGGTCCAGTCAATCACCACCGCCACGTTGCAGCACTGACCGGCCAGGCTGGTGCCGGCTCCGCGCGAGAGCACCGGCGCGCCGAACTTGCGGCATGCCGCCACTGTCTGCTCCACATCCTCGATGGTTTTCGGAATCACCACCCCAATCGGCGCCTGCCGGTAATTCGACCCGTCCACCGTGTACGCCGCACGGCTGCCCGCGTCGAAGCGCACCTCGCCTTCCACCGCGCGACGCAGTTCCGTTTCCAGCCCGGCGGCATCCACCTGCAGCTTCCGCCACGCTCCCGGCTCGATGGTCACCGCTTTGGCCGCTTCCGCCATCCCCTCTCCAAATTATCTCCTGTCATCCTTCTATGAAAACGGGCGCACTTGTCCATAGGGAAGTTTTGCGGCGGTGCGGACAGGCTTCTATTCGTGCTCGAGGCACATAAGGTATGTCCGGTCTCCGTCGCCCCATCTGAGCGTCGTTCTCGAAGAACAAGGATGACAACGAGCTGACGGATTCCCCTTACACTGCCGCAAAAATCGTTTCCTCAAAGGCCACGCCCTGGTGCAGCAGGGCCCAGACCGCCACCAGCAACTTGCGGGCCAGGGCCACGCGCGCCACCGCCGCCGGTTTCTTGCGCCGCAGGCGTTGATAGTAAGCGCGCGCTGCCGGACTGCAGCGCGTCGCCACCTGGGCCGCCTCCACCAGAATCCAGCGCAGCCAGGGCGAACCCTGACGGGTGATGCCGCCGCGTTTGGCTTTGCCCGCCGATTCCCGCACCCGTGGCACCAGCCCGGCATAACTGCACAGCGCGTGTTTATCGGGAAAGCGCTCGATGTTGCCGATCTCGGCCAGCAGCAGCATGGCCGAGTACACCCCGATGCCGGGAATGCTTAGCAGGCAGCGCGCGCGCTCGTCCTGCTGGGCTTTTTCCCTTAATTGGCGGTTTTGCTTTTCGATCTCCCGGCTGTAACCGTCGATCAGGCGCAGGCCTACCGCCACCGTTTCCCGCGCCGGCCCCGGCAGTTTGACGGCTTCCAGCCACTGTCGTCCGCGCCGTCCAAACAGGTCGCTCACCGGCGAACGCAGCCCCCGCTGATGCAGCACCGCATGCACCTGGTTCTTCAGCCGCGTCCGTTGCCGCACCAGTGTGGCCCGCAGGCGCACCTGCTGCCGCCGCTCCTGCGTCTCCTCATCCGCCTGCCAGGACTCCGGCAGCAGGTCGCAGCGCAGCAAATGGGCCAGGGTCGCCGAATCCACCCGGTCGTTCTTCAGCTTGGCCGAGGCGATGGCCTTCACCCGCTGCGGGTGCACCAGCACCAGCCGCTCCACCTTCCCCGCCACCGCCTCGCGAAACGCCGGCCAGAAACCGCACGCCTCCACCGCCACCTGTACCGCTTCCCCACGGAACTGCCGGAAGTAATCCTGCAGCGCCCGCCGCTGGTTGTTCACCGCTCCCGCCTGCACCAGCTTGCCGCTTGCGTTCACTGCCGTCATGTAACAAAATCTCTGGTGAAGATCTACGCCAACGTGGATCATCTGCGTGCCTCCTTCAGGGTTTGTGCTTCGAGCACGTACTCTACCCTTGGAGGCACGCCTTTTTTGTTTTCATTACATCTGAGCGCCGCCGGCTGATTCGCTTGCGAATCAGCCGGCGGAGTCGAAGGACCCAGCGCTCGTTAAACTCGCAACGGCCGCTCCAGGGAGTCCTCCGGCAAGTTTGGTGCTCGGTGGAAACTCCCTTAAGCAATACCGCGATCCCGGCAG
>DASSQB010000178.1:0-9876 GCA_035702725.1 Terriglobales bacterium
CAGCGCGGTCGCGAATCTTCTTGCGCTCTTCCTCAGACTTCGCCTCTGCGATGCTGTGCATCTCATCCCGCTGCCACACCGAGACGCCACTTTCCGGATCCTGAATGTCGCGCGCCACACCGTTCATGAAGTGCTCCAGCGTGTGCGAACCCTCCGCGCTCAGGTAGCCGCGGCCATTGCCATCGGTGTTGATGTAGACCACGGCATGCTGCTTGAGTTCATCGCCGTGCTCTTCCGCCCACTCCGTCGAGCCCAGCAGCATGGGCTCTTCGCCGTCCCACGCGGCGTAGATGATGGTGCGCTTCGGCTTCCAGCCCTGCTTCACCAACTGCCCCAGCGCGCGCGCCTCTTCCAATAGCGCCACCTGGGCAGAGATGGGATCATCGGCGCCGTTCACCCAGGCATCATGGTGATTGCCGCGCACGACCCACTCGTCGGGCTGCGACGAGCCCGGGATCTTGGCGATGACGTCGTTTACCGGCTTAAGGTCCCAATTGGATTTCACCACCAGGTGGACTTTCGCCGGCCCCGGTCCCACGTGGTAAGTGATGGGCAGCGAGCCCCGCCAGGCTTCCGGCGCGACCGGCCCTTGCAGGGCTGCCAGCAGCGGCTGGGCGTCACCATAGGAAATGGGCAGCACGGGAATTTTCGTGATGCTGGGAGCTTCCTTCACCGAAAGCCGCTTGGCGTCCGGCGTGGCGCCAATGCCTGGCGTTAGTGGATCTCCGGGGTTAGAGGAAGCAAAATCCATCACACTGCCGCGCTGCACGCCCTCTGGCGGCCGCGTGGGACCCTGGGGAAAAACGTTGTCTTCAAAGTAACCGTCATCCCGCGGATCAGAATAGATGAGACAGCCAATGGCGCCATGCTCACCTGCCACCTTGGGCTTCACCCCTCGCCAGGATTGCCCGTACTTGGCGATCACAATTGCGCCCTTCACCGAAACACCCAAGCGCTGCAGTTGTTCGTAGTCTGCCGGTAAGCCGTAATTAACGAACACCAAGGGCGCGGTTACATCGCCATCAATCGAGTACGCGTTGTAGGTGGGCAGTTGTTCGCTGGTCTGGCTGGAAGTGGGATCCAAGGCCAGTGGCGGCTCCTGCAGCTTGGCCGTGAACTTCGTGGGCTCGACCATCTCCACCAGGCGCTCCTTGGGCGTCGGGAACAGGACCTCAAAGGTTTCGATGTGGGCGTCCCAGCCGAACTCCTTGAACTTAGAGAGAATCCATTCCGCGTTCGATTTATCGTAGGGTGAGCCCACGTGATGGGGCCGGGCGCTCAGCCGCTGCATATACTCACGCATCAGCTGCGGGCTGGGCAGGGCGCGAAACTTTTGCTCCCATTGCCGCTCGATCGGAGTGGACGTCGTGGTGAAGCCCTGCAGAATAGATTCATCGGCGCCCAGCGGCGCGCTCGCAAAAAGAATTAAGACTGCCCAAAGAATCAGCCGTCGCATATCGCTCCTCAAGACCTGCCGCTATCCTGGGCAGGCTTCCGCCTTCCAGGGTCCCGCGCTTACTCAGTGCTAACCGATTTTCCCCGCAGGAAGGAAGTGGAAGGTTACCGCATGCGGCACGGAAAACAAAATCAGCCTTAACTTTCTCACTTGCCGCCGTGCCCGTTGACTTCACCGGCTCCCAACTCCCGCACACAGTACTCCTGCGCTCCCGGCGTGCAGGCCTCTACCTGGTACAGGGGAACGTCTTCTGGGCGCACCACATAATCGCCGCTGGCAAGCTGGTAGGAATCCTTGTAGCTGGTGACGACGATGCCGTTGCCTTCAGCGGCGCGAATACGGAATTGCCGGGTGGAGGGTTCGTAGTTGGCATAGCTGAAACAGCGGCCCACGCAGATACGGTCCATCACGTGCGTGAGCGGATTCACGCGTAAATTCGTTTCTGAAGAGAGAAAAACCACCCGGGCGCCTTGGGGAATTTTCTGCTGTACCACTACTTGGATCTGGCTTTCCTGGCGGTTTGTCCATGCGTCGTCGGCGTAGAGAAAACCGAAGAACACAGCTGCCACGGCGGCCAGTGTAATCATCTCCGGGCGGCGAACGTGCACTTGCGCCAGCACCACACAGAGCAGCACACCAGCGACTAGCGACATGCGGTCGGCTATGTACACGAGGGCATGACCGTACTGAGGAAAATCAATCCGCGAAGGGATGAGCACCACTCCTGCCGCGGTGAGCAGCAGCAGCTGTACCGGAATCCGCAAGCCTGCCCGCCCGCCGCTCTCCTTTATCAAGCGGCGCAACCACACCAGCCAAAGCAGCAACAGCCCGGCGGTCACAATCACGTACTTCCGTCCGTAGACCAATGCCTGATCCGCTCCGGTGACGCCGAAGATCTGCAACGGAGACCAGACGGTGTGGTAGCGCGCAAAGAGAAACTGCTGCACTACCACCAGGACCGCAACTCCCACGACCAAGAGGTACAGTTGCCGCTTCTCGGTCATTCGGCTGGCGATCAGCATGTAGGCCGCGACGCCCACCGCCCACACCACGGGCAAGGGGTGAGACAGCCAGGCCAGCGCCAGTAGAGGCGTGGCTGCCGCCCGCCGGCCTGTGCCTCCTTTCCAGAACGCCGCCAGAAACCACAGACAAAATCCCAGCGACAGATAAAAATTGAGGAATCCAATATGAAAAACGAAGCCGTAGGCCAGTACCGCGATGCAGGGCATCAGAAACCAGGGGCGGTGGTCCGAAGCCACAGAGATAAAGGCCAATGCCCCACCGGCAAAAGTCAGCACGCAGAGCGAAGCGGCGATTCGCTGAGCGGCCGCCGCTCCAAATGCCGCCAGCAGCCAGGTCAGCAGCCAATCAAAAGCGACATTTGTCCATTGTGGAACGATGCTAAGGCCGTGAACTGCCCCGCTGCGGATTTGCAGCGCCAGCCAGGAGTTGTAGAGATGGCTGGAGAGATCTCCGGCCTGAATGCGGCTCTGCCAGAAGCAGGGCACCAGCAGGAGAACCAGGAAAAGGAAAATTCGCCAATCGCGCCACCATGGCCGCTCGTACCCCGGCCGGGGTTGATTCGCGATCTGCTGGGCAGGAAATGCGGAAGCCACGCTGGGCGGATTATAGACGCATGCCTTGCCCGAGCCCAGTGGCTCAAGCAAGGCATGCACTCTCAGCGTCCCTCTGTTTCAATGGGCCGGGGGGCTCAAGCGGCCGCACCAGTTGGCTTCTCACAGCCAGCCCGTCGCTCAACGCCCTCGGCTCCCGGCCCGCGATCAGCAGGCACCCTCGCCTACTGAACAGCTTTGATGCGGACCGTGCCGTCGCCCACTACCGTGTACGCCGTGCCCAGCTGCGCGTTGGCGTTAGCGACCGCGTTCTGCACCGTCTCTCCCGCCACCAGGTTCTGGGCAATGGCCACCCAGGCTTGCGCCGCCTGCTGCAAGCTGACGCTCGAGTTCGGCGGCACAATCAGCGCCTGATGGGCGGTAGTTGCATCAATTCCCCACAACTCTTCGAAGATGGCGCCGTCATCGGCCGAAGCCACGAACACCACCTTGGTTTTGCCTGCCAGCAGAGAGGCATCCACCCAGCTGCTGCTGAGGCCCGCCGGTGAAACCAGCGAGTAGCTGGGGTCGCTGGCGCTCGCCGCCTTCTCCAGACAATCAGAGGAGAAGCACAGGCCCACCGACTGCTGTCCGCCGCTGAAGCTGTAGCTGAGCGCGTTGCCCAGGAAAGCGACAGCATCCTGTGGCTTATCCAGCTGCTCCAGGAAGCTGGCGACGCTCGCCTGGTCCAACGCGTAGTACAGGTTGTTTACGGGTACAGCCTGCTGCATGGCCGACTCAAACTGGCTGGTCGAAAACCCGCTGGGCTGCACCGGCAGGAAGTGGCGCAGGAACGGCATGGGCGGCGCCTGCTGTTCCGTGATATTGCCCGCCAGCATCGGCCAGCTGGTGACGCCGGCCTGCATGTCCGGGCCCACCGCGGCTTCCAGCGAGCTGTCGGCGTTGGAGAAGCCCAGCCAGGTTCCGCCCGCGTAGTAAGTCTCCGCGTTCAGGCCCAGGGCATTCGAGAGCACAGCCGGGCTGGCGTTGGCATCAATCGAGAAAATCTGGCTGCTGGTGGCCAGCATAGCCCCGCCGCCCGCCATCGCGCTTACGATCTGCGCGCTGCCGAAGCTGCCGGTTGTCGACGTGCCGCTGTTAACGTCAAAGGTCAGGATCGAGCCGGAGAAAGCGCCCTGCTGGGCGTACACCGTTCCGCCTTCGCCCAGCGCCATCACAAACGTGATGGAGAAGTTCGAGGTCCAGGGCAGCGCATAATCGGTCTTCGCGCCGTTCAGCAGGTGCGAGATGTAGGCCTGGTTGCTCGAACTCAGGGTCACCGACTTGTTCCAGCCCGCGAGCAAGCCACCTTGGCCGTCAGGCAGGACCTGCCCAGGCTGGCCCTGGGTTTGCGTGGTCACATCGTTAAACTGCTCCAGGCTCGCGAGGCTGCTGGCGCCGGAAGGCTGCACCTGCATGAGCTGCAGCGTGTCCGAATAGCTTACGTTGCTGAAGCTGCTGCCCTGGCAATTGAGCACGCGGTTAGTGGATTCCACTTCCAGGTACACGTTGCCATCAGGCAGAACGCCCAGCGCTCCATGGTTGGGCAAGCTCGGCACTACGACCGTGCTGCCGGACTGGCACACCAGGCTATTGGACGAATTGTAAGCGGTGTTTTGATAAGTATTCGACGAGAGCGGAAGGGGCACGGTGAATTTCACCTGGCCGGTCGCTCCATTCAGCACCAGCACTGCGGCCGAAGCGGTGGTGCTGCTATTGCTGGTCTGCACCACGTAAACGTCGCCATCCGGATGCACAGCCAGCACTGAATCCAGCATGCTGGGGCTGTTATAGGTCCAGGCCACCGCCTGCGACCCCGCGTCCACCTTCATGGCGGAGTACTGCGAGAAATTGCCGCTCGAGCTGCTGAATACCTGGCTATCCAGCACCGCCAGGCCGCCATCGGGCGTTCCCGCCTGCAGCATCTCGTTGTCCCACAGGAAGGAGCTGTTGGAACTCACGGAGCTGGCAAGCAGCGGCGTGCTCCACAGCTGGTGACCATCGCCGGCCAGGGCGCGCACCAGCGTGCCGGTGGGCGTGCCTTCCAGCAGGTACTCATCCGGCGAGCCAGGAGCAGAGGGCTGCGCCGGCACAAAGTTGTTGATCCAGTCATTGGTGGTGTCCAGCGGCGCCAGTTCCCAGCGCTCAGTCCCAATAGCCAGCGGTCCAGCGCTGGCGACCGTGACCAGCTCTTGCGCGGTCAGCTGCTGGTAGGTTGCCGTTACTGTGACCGATCCTGGCGCCATGGCCACCAAGCTGCCGTCAGAGTTGACCTGCAGCACTGAGCTGTCGCTTCCCGACCAGCTCGCCGGAATGCTGCGGCCCATAATGTCGGTAGCCGAAACCGAACGCCGTTCACCCACCGCCATGGTGATGGCCTGAGGCGTAATCAGAATCTGCGTCGGCGGCGGATTCAGGGTTGGCGGAGGAGGCGGCGGGGGCGGAGGATTGTTAGAAGGCGGAACCGTATAGGTCACGCTGGCGTTGGCCGAGGCGCTGTTACCCGCGGCATCGGTTGCCACCACCTGCACCGTGTTGCCGCCCTGGTTGAGCGTCACATTGCAACTGAACGCGCCGCCACCGAACGTGGCTGCAGCGCCATTGCAGAGCACGGAGGCCACGCCCGAAGAAGCATCGCTTACCGAGCCGCTCACGGCCAGAGAACTGCTGGAAACTGTGGCGCCGTTGGCCGGCGAAGAGATCGACAGTGCCGGCGGCAGGCTGTCAATGCTGACGAAAGCGGTTGTCTGGCTGGAGTTTCCCGCCTTATCCACGGCGGTGCCGTTCACCTGGCTCACACCTTGCGCCGTAACCGTCACGGGCGACGGGCAAAGCGCCACGCCGGATAGCGAATCGCTGCAGGAAAAGCTGACCGTGACGTTGCTGTTGTTCCAGCCGGAGGAATTGGGCGCCGGGTTAGCGACGGCGCTGATCACCGGAGGCGTCACATCAAGATTCACGGTCACGCTGGTGGTGGCGGTAAGGCCGGCTGTGTCCACGGCCGTGCCGCTCACAACTTGGTTGGCTCCCGGCGTGTCCACTGTCACCGGTGCCGGGCAGGTCACGTTCATGAATGCGTCGCTGCAGGTAAAAGTAACGGTCACCGGCGAATTGTTCCAGCCGGCAGCGTTGGGCTGCGGCGAAACGGAGGCAGTGATGCTGGGGGGATCATTGTCCACGCCCAGAATTTCCACGCTGATGGCGCCGCCCGGCTCGCCACGCAGCTCTACCGAGAGCTGGTTGGAAGCCAGCAGCTGCACCGGCCGAGAAACGGCGCGACGGTAGTCGTCAAAATCGTGCTCACGCAGGACCACCTGGCCGTTGAGCCAGATGACCGCTTTTTCCACGGCGCGGTACCCGTTCCCTCCGTTGACCACAACAAGGGTGTATTGCGTGTTGGGGTACTTCGCTGAGAACTGCACGCTCTGCGCCCATGGGGCGCCCTTGCTGCGCACGAACGTCTGCGGCCCATAAGCTTTGAAGCTGACGCCATACGCCTGCCCCAACAGCAAGCACACCAAAACGGCAATCCATGTCGTGCGCCGGTACTGTGAGCGATGCAACATGTGCAACCCCTCCCACCGTGCTAGACCAAGCCGGCACGGTGATCCGAAACGGGACTCAGCCTACGCAATCCTTCGCAATTGAGCATCTCGCTCCGGTAATACCGCGGCGGTGCCTTCGGTTATTGCGGGGCTGATTACTTGTTTGCGCATCACAACGGCAGCCAGGTGACCGGTGTAATCATGCTCAGCAAGCTCAGGCGGGATAGGAACTTAGGCAGGGATGGGGAGATGGCAACGAAGAGCCGCACCCCTGGCAGCGCTTTTGTGCAGCGGCCTTCCGCCGCCTGCAAGGTGAAAACTGGTTACCTTCACGGTACTTTTGTATCTCTCGTGGAGAGATGGCCCGCCCTGGTTGTGGACTCCTCTCGGGCTACGATATGATCCCGGTTTTATTCAGCTTTCATGGGAGGAAGATGCATGCCTGTCCGGAGCTCCTGGGTCGTTCTGGCGCTTTTTTCGACTCTGCTTTTTGCTGCAGACGCCAACGAACCTGCCCCTGCACTCTATGGCTATACCGCGGCAGACTCACACGCTGAGCAGCAGTGGGAGAGCAAATTCCGCGCGATTCCCGATCCGGGCGTGCTGCGTTCCACCATGCAAATGCTGAGCGCGCATCCACACCACGTGGGCTCGCCCTATGACAAGCAGAATGCGGAGTGGATCCTGGCCCACTTCACGCAGTGGGGCTGGGACGCCCACATCGAGACCTTCGACGTACTCTTCCCTACGCCCAAGGAGCGGCTGGTGGAACTGGTCGCGCCCACTCGCTTCACGGCCAAGCTGCAAGAGCCACCGGTAGCCCTGGACCCCACTTCCAACCAGCAATCCGAGCAGTTGCCCACCTATAACGCCTATTCCGGCGATGGCGACGTTACCGGCCCCCTGGTTTACGTCAACTATGGCCTGCGCGAAGACTATGAAGTGCTCGACCGCATGGGCATCTCGGTGAAAGGGGCCATTGTGATCGCCCGCTATGGGCGCTCCTGGCGTGGGATTAAGCCCAAAGTCGCCTGGGAACATGGGGCCGTTGGCTGCATTATTTATTCTGACCCGCAACAGGATGGCTACGCCGATGGCGATGTTTTCCCCAAGGGCGGCCTGCGTCCGCCGGATGGCGTGCAACGCGGCTCGGTGATGGATACCCAATACCCTGGCGACCCGCTCACGCCCGGCGTAGGCGCGGCGCCCGGCGCCAAGCGCCTGGCCATCAAGGATGCGGAGACCATCCTGAAAATTCCTGTGCTGCCCATTTCCTACGCCGACGCTCAGCCGCTCCTGGCCGCGATTACCGGGCGCGTGGCGCCCAAGGAGTGGCGCGGTTCCCTGCCCCTCACCTATCACATTGGCCCAGGCGCGGCCAAAGTGCACCTCGTCGTGAAGCAGAACTGGGACACGAAGCCCGTTTATGACGTGATTGCGAAAATCCCCGGCTCCGCCTATCCCGAGCAGTGGATCTTGCGCGGCAATCATCACGACGCCTGGGTGAATGGCGCCGAGGACCCCATTTCCGGCCAGGTAGCAGAACTGGAGGAAGCACGCGCTTTGGGCGAGCTGCTGAAGCAGGGCTGGAAGCCCAAGCGCACCATCATCTACGCCTCCTGGGATGGCGAAGAGCCCGGCCTGCTGGGCTCAACCGAATGGGCGGAGGAGCACGGCGATGAACTCAAGCAGCACGCCGTCGCCTACATCAACTCCGACAGCAACGGGCGCGGATTCTTCTCTGTTTCCGGTTCGCACAGCCTGGAGCACTTCATTAACACGGTTACGCACGACATTCCCGACCCGGAAAAGGCGCCTCTGTCAGTGTGGCAGCGACGGCGCATGCAGCAACAAGAGCGAGCCAAGCCCGAGGAGCGGGAAGAAGTTCGCAAGCGTCCCGATAACCGCATTGGCGCGCTGGGCGATGGTTCCGATTACGCGCCCTTCCTCGACCACCTGGGAATCGCTTCCGTCAATTTGGGATTTGGAGGCGAGGACGAAGGCGGCATCTACCATTCCATTTACGACGACTTCTACTGGTACACGCATTTTTCCGACACCACGTTTGTATACGGCCGGGCGCTGGCGCAGACCGCCGGAACCGCGGTGATGCGCCTGGCCGACTCCGACCTTCTGCCCTACGAATTCAGCGACATGGCCGACACCATTCACCGCTACGCCGGCGAACTGGAGAAACTGCTGGCCGACCGTCAGAAGGAGGCGGTGGAACGGCAGCAGGAACTGAAAGAGGGCATGTACCACGCGGTAAGCGATCCCAAAGAACCCATGGGGCCGCCGCCCGCTTTGCAGCCTGTGCCCTACCTGAACTTCGCCCCTCTCGACAACGCCATTGCTGCCCTCACCCGCAGCGCTCAGCATTATCAGACTGCGCTGGTGACTGCTTCCGCCGGTGGCTTGCGTCTACCGCAGGCGACTTTAGCCGACATGAACGCCAAGCTGCTGCGCAGCGAACGCCTGCTCACCGAAGCGCAGGGGCTGCGTGAGCGTCCCTGGTTCAAGCACCAGATCTACGCTCCCGGCGCTTACACAGGCTATGGCGTGAAGACTCTTCCGGCTATTCGCGAACCGCTGGAGGAAAGGAAATATCAGGAGGCGGACGCGGGCATTCCTATTGTGGCCAAGGTGGTTTCCGACGAAGCCGCGCTGGTGGATTCGCTGGCGGCCGAGGTGGAATCAGCAAAGCAGGGAAAAGCGTCCGGACGATAGCCCTCTACAGCGGCTTATTCCGCTAATCTGCTGTGTGCGCGGCCGGCTCGTGTAGCGATATATCTGTGACCTCGCCCGTGCTTTTGTCCCTTCGCGTGGTCAGGCCCTTCACAATCACGTAAAGCACAGGGATAAAGAACAGGTTCAGGATAGTGGACACGACCATGCCGCCCACGACGGTTGTGCCCACGGAATGGCGGCTGGCCTGCCCGGCGCCGGAGGCGAACACCAGCGGCAACACGCCCAGAATGAAGGCAAACGAGGTCATCAGGATGGGCCGCAGGCGAATCCTGGCCGCCTCTACTGCCGCTTCGGAAATGGAGAGGCCGCGGCGGCGTAATTGCTCGGCAAATTCCACAATCAGAATGCCGTTTTTGCTGGCCAGCCCGATCAGCATCACCAGCCCGATCTGGCAGTACACGTCATCCAGCAGGCCGCGCATGCCCTGCGCTCCCAGCGCCCCCAGCAGCGCCATGGGCACGCCCAGCAGGATGATGAACGGCAGCGTGAAGCTCTCGTACTGCGCCGCTAAAGT
>DASSQB010000179.1:0-3326 GCA_035702725.1 Terriglobales bacterium
GCTCGTGTTGCGCGGCAGGCCAGTACAGGCAAAGGTAATGGGCTCGGTGAATGCGCCGCCCAGCGAGGAAAGCTGCAAGGTGTAGGTTGCCGTTCCCCCCTGACTTACAGTCACGGTTGCCTGTGGCAGGTTGACTACAAAATCAGGCAACACGGTCAGGCTGATGTATGCCGTGTGCGCCGGGCTGCCGTTCTGGTCATGCGTATCCACATTTAAGGTGTAGTTGCCGGCGGTGGCTGTTCGCGGGAATTTCACGGTCAGTGTTACATCATTGCTGCTGACGTTGGTCAGGAACACGGTGTTGGAACTCAGGCTGCATTCCGCGCCTGTTAACTGGCTCGCGCCGCAGTTCACCACCACCACGCTTTTATATGCATTCAGAGCTGTTAGCGTCAGCCGGGCGTTAACGGTGTCTCCGGGATAGGCGCTCAGCGTCTCCGGCGTAAATTGCACGCCGTAGTCCGGCTCATTTTTCACTGTAAGGGTTACTGACTTCGTTTTTGCTGCCGGAGCTCCCGCGGTCGTCGCAGAAATGGTCACCGGAAGCGCAGTAGTCTTCGGCGTGGTGGGCAGCGTCGAAATTGTCATAGTGACCGCGCTCGTGCCGGAGGAGGTGAACGTGATCGCGCTCGAAGGATAGAAGTTGCACTTTGCCCCGCTGGGCAAGGTGCTGCAGCTGAGGTTGACAGCGCCGTTGAATGAGCCTTCCGCCTGGACCTCCAGTACCACCGGCTGCGTGCTGGAGCCATTGTTAGTTATCAGCACGACTGGAGTTGGTGTTTCCGGAGTGAAGTCCAGGCCGAAGTCCACCACGTGCAGACTTCCCGCCGCACGGTGGACGATGGTGCCCGGGTCTGTACCTGTGGCCAGGATGTTCAGATTGAAATCGCGCACATGGGCGTGGCGTGCCGTCACCGCATACGACGTCCCTCCCCGCGTGGGCGTTACCGTCTCTCCCGAACACACATCAGGCAGCGCGCTGGCCTCGCACGAAAGCGTCACCGGGTTGCTGTAACCATACTGCGCGGTCAGTTCGCCGGTGAAGTTGCCCGCCTGGCCGGGAAACAGCATGAGCACCGGGTTACTCAGGGAAATGGAATAGTCGGGTCCTGGCGAGGCGAGCACCATTTCCCAGGCGCCACGACCGTAGGTGGCGGCACGCAGAAGTTTCAGCGCGGCAGATTTGAACATGCCTAGCTGAGTCACCGGAACGTTGGGTAGCATGCGCCCGCTAGAGCCCACCTCTTGCCAGTTCATGCCACTTCCTGAGGAGAGGTCGGCGGAGAACACTCCTACGTCGGTGCCGGCATAAATCAGGTAGCGGTTATCGGGATCAATCAGCAGCGAGTCGGCGGGCGCGTCGGGTAGGTTGCCGGTCATATCTGTCCAACTTATGCCAGCATCGGTCGTTTTCCATACGTGGGGAACGCCGAAGCCCATCACGCTCGCATAAGCTGTCTTTCCCGTACTGTCAGCGGTGTCAAGCGCGAGGCTGGAGATGGGGTAACCTGTCTGGGCGGGCGTAGCCTCGTACCAGTTCTCAGGGCCGGCGGCCGCATTGGTGGTTACGAAAATTCTGCCCGCCACGGTACCGGCGTAAATCACCGGTGAACCCTGTGCGCCCGCCGGTGTTCCCCCGGTGGCCAGCGACGCAATGATGTTGTCCTCAGCGCCGCTGCAAGCGGTGTCCGATCCGGTGTCGAAGTTATAGCTGAGCGCGGCAAAGCCGCTGCCGTCATTGTTGCCGCGCCACACCCGGCAGGTGCCCACCACCATTCGTCCGTTGGCCTGGGGATCAAGCAGGTAAGGAGTGGCAAACCCTCCCGCGTCCCCGCCCAGGGTGCTGCCGCTGATCACTGCCTGAAAATCCTGCGCCGTGCAATCAATTCCCCGGCTGCAGCTTTGGATGGTCACCCCTGCGCCCGCTGTGAACCACTGGCTGGTGCTGCTGCGATTGATAGCTGTGTGTTCGCCCTCACCGCCGTTGACCGCGATCCAGGTGGTGCCGTTGCCGCCCGAGTGGCTGAGGTCGGTGGCGACAGAGCCGTTCGTTTGCGCTCCCGCCAGCAACGTGCCCGGGTCCGTCGGGTGCTGGGCGAGTGACGCCAGAGAAGTGAGGGACCCAAGCGTTGCATTCAGGTTTTGAAAGGCATTCGGCGTTCCGCCGCAGGCGCCGGAAATCAGTTCGAAGCCGTTCAGGGCGCGGTACACGCCGCCATCGTTGCCGAAGTACATCACCGCGGTGCCGCTGCTGGCCAGCGCGTAGCTGATGGCGTGATGGTTGGGATGCACGTGTGCCAGCGAACCTGACGGCACGCAGCCGTAAGCATGCGTCAGATTGATGAAGGGGCGACTGGAGCACGCGGGGTTGGTGCTGCTGATGCTGCACTTATAGATATTGGTTGAGCCGGCGTAAAGGTCCGTCACGCTGGGTCCGTTGGGTACCGCCGTCAGTTCCAGACTGTACCAGCCCTGCTCGGCCGCGCCACAGCCTTCGAAGTCGCCGCAATTTTCGATTCCGCTTTCGGAAATTGCGGTCCAGGTGCTGCCGCCGTCGGCGCTTTTCCAGATGCCCTGGTCGGCGAAATTGCCCAGGCTCGGATCACCGGATACGTACCAGGCGTACATCTCATTTTTTGTGGGGTGAACGGCGATCTCTCCGCGCAGAATGGGGCAGGTCGAAACTCCGCCGGCTGGGCACGCGATAGCGTTTAGCGAGTTGCCCCCGGGTTGGCTGGCAAGACGCGTCCAGTTCACAGCATCAGTTGAGCTGTAGACGCCATGCCAGGCCATGGCGGCAAAGAATTTGCCTGCCACGGAGTTGTAGACCACGTCCGTGACGCTACGCTGGTTTGTGCTGGCAGCGCCATCCTTCACTACGGCAGAATGCCAACTCGCCCCGTAATCGGTGGAGTAATACAGACCCTGCCCTGAATTGACGCTGCCAGGGTAGAAGGTGAAGTTGCTGGCCCCGGCCACCACCTGGTTGGGATGGTCGGGGGAGAAAACTATTCTGCTGAAGCCCAGGCCGCCAAACGGCGCGTGCCCGCCATCGGCGGCGGTGATCAGGCTCCAGTGAGCGCCGCCGTCACTGGAGCGCAGAATGCCTAACCCGTAGTAGGAATCCAGCGCCAGGTTCGGCTCCCCT
Organism: Terriglobales bacterium; assembly: GCA_035702725.1. Classification (GTDB taxonomy): domain Bacteria; phylum Acidobacteriota; class Terriglobia; order Terriglobales; family Acidobacteriaceae; genus JAICWP01. The sequence goes on from DASSQB010000179.1 coordinate 3,149, forward strand.
GTGCCTACCAGGATCACTTGAGCGTTCCTGGGTTGTACCGCGATGGCGCCGGTAGCCAGGCTGGCCTGCTGGTCGGTGAGCGGGGTCCAGGTAACCGCCGTGGCATCGCTGGCGGCTGCGTTACTGGATTTCCAAACCCCGCCGTTTGCTCCGCCAATATAGACGGTGTTCCCGGTGG
>DASSQB010000180.1:0-4716 GCA_035702725.1 Terriglobales bacterium
AGGGATGCGCCCGATCACCGTCGTGGGCGAGAGATCGCAAGCGCGCAGCAGGGCGGAGACGCGCGCTTCCGTAGGTGGAACCACCGGCAACCCGTCGCCGAATTGGCGGAAGCAATATTCGACAGGATCTTCTTCGTCCGCCAGCGTGATAAGTCCGGCGGCCTGCCCCACGTGGCGAAGCAGAGGCGCTGCTGCTTCTTCGACAACTTCACTGCCGGCCGCGTGCTGTGCTTCCGCCGTTTCTGGTTCAAGGTGGCGCGAGCTGCATCCGGGCTTCCACGCCGGCGCGCCATCGTTGGCCGGGGCAATCTCAGGCTGGCCCAGGCTGCGCGCCAGTTCATTCAGACCGGCTTTGTCAAAGCCGACCAGGCTCCGCTCCACTTTCCCGCTCTCGTCCAGCAAATAGAACGTGGGCACAGATTGCGGATCATATGCCCGCGAGAGCTTTAATCCTTTGTCCAACTCCGCGCGATATCGAATTCCCATCTGTTCGACGAAGCGCCGCGTCGCGTTCGCATCATCCTGCGAAAGCGCGATTACCTGCACGGCGTCGTTCTTAAGCGCATTCAGATAAGGAAGCGCAAGCTGGCAAGTCGGGCAGTCAGTCTCAAAGAAGACAAGTAACGCTTTTTGCCCGGGACGATAGCCAGGAACCTCCAGCAGCGCGGGTTGGGGGGCGGTCTGTTGCGCCATGGGATTAAAGATAGAAGGCGGCGGATAACAAAACAAGCGCGTGCCTTTCGCTAAATCCGCCTTCCGCTGATGTGATTCCTCACACCGCAAATAGTTTCAGCCAGGCGACGCTCACAAATCTTCTGCATCCGCAATATATGCATATACATCTATTAGCTTTATGAACAACTTATCCATGCCGCAGCTTCCATGCATGTGCGCCGGCTTTCGCCGCGCATCGCGCGCGCTGACCCAGCTTTACGACCGGGCGCTGCGTCCCACGGGGCTGCGGGCCACGCAGTTCACCGTACTCCAGGCTCTGTCCCTTGCCGGAGAAGTTTCTCAGGGCGAACTGGGCGAGATCCTGGCCATGGACAGCACAACGCTCACCCGGACGCTGGCCATCATGGCGCGGCGCGGTTGGGTCGCTCGAAGCCCGGGAAAAGACCGGCGCGAGCGACGCTTGCGGCTGGCCGCTGCCGGCGAACAACAACTCAAGCGCGGGCTTGAACAATGGGAGACGGTGCAGCGCGGATTGCGCACACGTTTGGGCGAGGCCCGCTGGCACTCCCTTTTCAACCTTACCCGGCAGGTTGCGGCGCTGGCCGCCGCACCTTCCGAAACATGATTCGCCACACGTTAAAAGGAGATTTGTTATGAGCAACCTAAGTTATCTCAAGCGGACCGCCTGGCTTCTTGCCGGCTGGTTCGTCTTTGTCTTCGCGGCCTCGGCTTTTCACGCCTTCAAGACCGATGCCCCGGCGCGTGCACTCGGTGCCGCGGTGATCGCGCCTCTAATCGTTTTTCTTACGTGGTACGCGCGCTCCCAGGGCTTCCGTGATTTTGTGCTGTCATTGAACCCGCGCACCCTGACGCTGATGCACACCTGGAGGGTCGCCGGTTACACGTTCCTGGTGCTTTACGCCTATGGCATCCTGCCGGGGATGTTCGCATTGCCGGCGGGCTGGGGCGACATCGCCATCGGAGCCACGGCGCCGCTGGTGGCGCTGAGGCTGGCCAATCCCAAACACCGAACCGGCTTCATCCTGTGGCAGGTGCTGGGCATGACCGATCTGGTCGTCGCGGTGACGATGGGAACCATGGCCCGGGTAATCCATCCCGAGGGTGTCGCCACCGGAGCCATGACTGTGCTGCCGCTCAGCTTGATTCCAACCTTCGCCGTGCCGCTGCTGTTGATGCTGCACATGATCGCGATTGCTCAGGCACGGCGCTGGCCGAAGCAGGAGCGCGCAAGTATCCCGCAACAGGCGCGGCCTGAGGCGGCGTGAAGGCAGGTTCGAGGCGATCCGAGGGCGCGTGACGAGCGTGCGGGGCTCGGGTCGCCTCAGGCTATGCGAGATGAAATAAGAAGAGAATGCCCAATACTGTCAATGCGACTCCGTACCAACGTTCCAGCTGCGCGGCGCGCGTGCGGATCGCCACTCCCGCGCCGACATAAGAAAACGGCACCGACCCAAGCGCCAGCAGTCCTGTAACTGCCCAGGAGATGTGTCCCAGCCAGGCGTGAACAATCGTCCCCGGTAGCGCCAGTACAGCCGAGACCGCCAGCGAACAGGCAAATGCTTTCTTAAGCGGCTGCTTGAGAAAACGCGCAAAGCTCGGCGCCAGAAGAAACCCGCCGGAGTTCGCCAGCAGGCCGGAGATCAGCCCCACGCCGGCCGCCACCAGCACCAGGCGAAGGCGCCAATAGGAGGGTCGCGATTGAGAGAGACCTTCCGCAGCATCTTTCTCGCGCCGCTTCTCCGCAGGCCTCACAAGAAAAGCCAGCCCGAAACCCAGGACCATGACGCCCGTGATGACCAGCAACGGCTTCTCCCCGGTGAATTTGGTCAAGAATGAGCCGAGAATCGTAGAGGGGACACCAATACCGATACTCCACCACACCACCTGCCAATCGAGCAGACGCGAGCGCCAATATTGCGCGGAAGCGATCAGCGTGCCCGGGACGGTGGCAGGCAGGGGAGCAGCTACGGCAACAAAACCGGGGAATCCCAGCAGGCTCAACATCGGTGTGGCAATGGCGCTGCCGCCCTTGCCGAACAAGCCACCGAGAAAACCTACCACTACACCTACCAGAAACGCGCCCAGGTGCTGCACAGCGGGATGGATCGTCAAGCGATTGGTCCTTGTGAATCCGCAGTCATGATAGCAAGGCCTCAATTACTCAATTACCAAATTACCCAATTACCAAATTTCCCCGCTTATACTTTGAGTGGGACAGGGCTCGATCATGCCTGAATTTTTCAGCAATCTTTTGCGAATGCTGCGAGGGGCCCGCGGAACGGACATGCGCCTGCTGTGCAGCCAGTTGCTTTCGCAACGCGGGGAAGCTTCGCAGACGGTCTTGGCGCAGCGCATCCTGGAACAGTACGGGGCCATGAACTCCGCCCAGCAGCTTGCTTTTTTTGAGATGCTGGCCCGCGACTTTGGGCCTGACGCCAAGGCCGTGCAGCGCGCGCTGGAGGAATACAATCGCGCCTCCACGCCGGCCAGTGTGGCAGGGCTTGCCGCCGCGGCCGAGCCGCCGCGCCAGGAACTGTTTCGTCGCATCAACACCGCGCCGGCCGGGACGCCGAGCCTGGTGGCTCTGCGGCGCGACCTGCTGCGCTTTGTCGCCGGCCAGCCTGACCTCAGCGTGGTGGATGCCGACCTCAAACACCTGTTCCGCTCCTGGTTCAACCGCGGCTTCCTGCGCCTGGAGCGGATCGGCTGGCACACTCCGGCACGCACGCTGGAAAAGCTGATTGAGTATGAGTCGGTGCATGAAATCAACGGCTGGCCTGACCTGCGCCGCCGGCTGGAGGCGGACCGCCGCTGCTTCGCCTTTTTCCAGCCCGCGCTGTCTGAAGAGCCGGTGATCTTTGTGGAGGTGGCGCTCACGCATGGCCTGGCCCGCAGCCTGGAGCCGCTGCTCGATATCACAGCGCCGGTGCTGCCGCTCAAACAGGCTGATACCGCCATCTTTTACTCGATCAACAATTGTCTCGACGGCCTGCGCGGCATTCCTTTTGGCAATTTCCTGATCAAGCAAGTGGTAGAGGAACTCGGCGCGGAACTGCCGCAGATCAAAAACTACAGCACTCTCTCACCCCTGCCGCACCTGGCGCCGGCAATTCAGGGCGATGCCGGCAAAGCGGATGAAAATTCGGACGGCTTCACACGTGAGCGCCTTTCACGGCTTCTGCACGACTACTCCGGCGATCTCAAGCGCGAGGCCGGGCTGCCCGATGCCGTGGCTGCGCTGCTCGATTTGCTGAAGAGCCCATTGGATCACCAGAAAACGCTGGCGGCACCTCTGCGGCGGCTGGCGTTGGCGTATGTCATGCACTATCGACGTAGCGGGAAGCCTTACGATCCTGTGGCCGCTTTCCATTTTTCTAACGGCGCGCGGTTGGAGTCGATTGATACGTTTGCCAACCTCCGGCCCTATGGCCTGCGCGACTCCTTCGGCGTGATGGTGAACTATCGCTATGTTCCCGAAGATCTCGAAGAAAACCATGAGCGCTTTGTCCGCAGCGGAGAGATGAGGGTCTCCTCGGCGCTGGCGCACGATCAGAAGACCGTCTCCGGCTTGTGGAACCCGTCTGCTGCAAAAGAGAGGCCGGCGAAAAAAGAGCAGAAGGCCGGGTAAAGGGCGCAAGAGGGCGCGGGAACACTGGGTGAAGAACCTAAGAGCGCTAACCCAGGCGTAAACTTAAAAAGCGGAGAACTAAAGATGCAGGATTCCACCAGGCGCAACTTCATTCTCCAGCAAGGATTCGCAGACCCCGCACCGCAATCCTGCTCGATTCAGTACTCCGCGTTGCAGTTCCAGCCGCGAATTGTATTCATATGGGTGGGCCTCGGAACAGTGTTCCAGGCGCCCGCCGTGTTCGCTGGGCTCGCGGCAGTTCTTTGGTGGAGTGCGCTGTTTCCCAAGCTCAACCTCTTCGAGGCTCTCTATAACGCGACTTTCGGGCGACGTGCCGGGGCTTTTCGCGCCAGTCCTGCCCCTGCTCCGCGCAGGACCGCGCAGACCATGGC
>DASSQB010000181.1:0-3057 GCA_035702725.1 Terriglobales bacterium
CGACTGGAACGCGAGAGCCTGCTGAATGAAGAGGAATTTGTCGCCCTGGCGCGCGGCAAGCTCGCGGTCGTGGTCACGCCCGACAAGCTGGCGCTGGAATGGGCGCACAAGCATGGACTGCAAGCGCTCCTGGTCGAGCATCCGCGCAGCGATGCCCTGACGAGGATTGGCTTGAAGAAGCTGCTGGCGGGTGAAACCGTGGCTCCGGCAGACCTGGAGGCCAATTACATTCGCCGCTCGGACGCAGAAATCTTCGCAAAGCAGTAGTCAGGAGCCGGGAGTTAGGAGTCGGCAAAACCTTCAACGCAGAGGGCTTCGAGAACGCCGAGCCAAGTAAGATTCAGAATCAGGGCGCAATCGTAAATTTCTCGTCGCTAAAGCCTTCCAAAGCATGTCATCGTGAGCGAGGACGCGCCATACCGACGCGCGTCCGAGTCGAACGACCTTGCGTTTAATCGCTGCGTCAAAACACAAGGTCCCTCGACTCGCCCTCGCTTCGCTGACGCTCGGCTCAGGCTCGCTCGGGATGACAGATGGAAGGCATAGTGCTACTTGCGAAGAAAGCCCGAAACTCGAAACTTTGCAACCTTGAAACTCTGAAACCTTGAAACCTTCTACAATCTTCCCGTGCCTGATTCCACCAATCTCCGCCTGGAGCGCGTGCTGGAGCAGTTGCGCCTTTACGAGCATCCGCTGGTGAACTTCGACGCGCGCGCCAAAGGCGAAGCGGTAGAGGTCATCATCAGCTTCAAGAACCCGCCTTTGCCGGTACACACTTATTACTTCGACCTGCACCCGCGCGACCTGGACCACCCCCAGTTTGAGTGGAGCTTCCAGCAGCAGCTATACGCCTGCCTGCACGACTACATCATCGAGATGTTCACCCGCACGCCCCAGGACCGCGCCCAGCGGCAGCGGGAAGGCTTGTGAGCCTGCGCCTGAAAATCGAAGAGGAAATTCACCGTTGCGGCCCGATTCCCTTCTCCCGCTACATGGAAATGTGCCTGTACGACTTGGAACTGGGCTACTACGCAGCACACGCGGAGCAATTCGGCAAAGCCGGAGATTTCTATACATCCAGCGATGTGCATGCGGTGTTTGGCAGGCTGCTGGCGCGGCAGTTCGAAGAAATGTGGCGGGCGCTGGGCGCGCCGGCGGCGCTGCAAATAGTGGAAGCGGGTCCCGGGCGCGGACTCTTTGCCCAGGATGTGCTGGACTGGGCGGAGAAGAAGTTTCCCGAATTCTTCGCCGCCGTGCGATATGTGCTGGTTGAGGCCTCCCCTGCGCTGCGGGTCCGACTAGAAGAAACGCTGCAGCGCCGGATTGCAACCGGCAAAGCCGAAATTCTAAACCAACTGCCTGCCCAACTCTCTGCGCCAGCCATCATCTTTGCTAACGAATTTTTCGACGCTCTGCCAGTGGAAGTCGTCTCCCACCGGGGCCAACTGCGCGTGGGCTGTGATCAAGGCCGCTTTGTGGAAAGTTTCGTGCAGCCCTCGGCAGGAGCTCTGGAATACCTGGACCGATACAGCGTCCACCCCGAAGCGGGTGAGCGGGTAGAAGCGGCACTGGCGGCACAGGAATATATGCGAAGCATCGCCCAGCGACTACACCGCGGATTCGTCATCGTGATTGATTACGGCTACACGCGCGACGAGCAACTCGCCGGCCGCCATCGCGGCACAGTCACTGCCTTCCGCCACCATACTGTCAGCGCCAGCCCCTTCGAGGCGCCCGGGGAGCAGGACATCACCGCGCACGTGAATTTCACCGCTTTGCAGGCGGCGGCCCAGGAAGGCCTGGAGCCGCTGGCGCTGCTTACGCAGGCGCAGTTTCTGATGGGCATTGGCGAAGTCAATCAGTTTGCCGACGCCTTTGAAGACACGCGCCTGCCGCAGGAGGGCGCCAAAGTGGCGCTGCAACTCAAGCACCTGGTCACGCCCGCCGGCATGGGCGAGAGCTTTCACGTGCTGGTGATGAGCAAGGGAGTTGATGTCGCAAAGGCGCGCCTGCTAAGTGGGCTGAAGTTCGCCCGGTGAAGTCACGCTTAGCGTTGATTCACGGATGCGGGTTGCCAGCCAGCTTGGCGCGCAGCGCGGACGCCTGCATCACTACCGGACTGCCGGTGAGGACTGGCTGAGAAACGTTCCATTTCGCCTGCTTGTCATACAACGCAACAAAATCCCAGAGCACGCCTCGGCTTCGATAGCCATCCGTGGATGAAGGAAGTTGGCCAGCTAATGCCTTGGCCACCAGATGACCTCTATCCCAGAACTGAATCACGCGGGAATCGGCAAGCCGCCCTTGCACCATGCCGCTGGGTGGCAACCAGTCCGTCGGAAGTATTGGTTCCCATACGACCAGCACGCGGATCGGCAACGAGCGGTTCTGCTCCAGAATCCTTTCAATCGCGGAGGCCCCCCGCAGGCAAACTGGTCAGGTAGGCGATAACAGGAGCACTAAGCGCGCATTGCCGGCTGCATGATCGAAGGCGGTCGGCAGCTGATTGAAGTCCACTGGCGAAAGCTTGGTCAGCGGCGGCTGACCCGGCGGTGTGCGTCCTGGCGCAAAGAGATACCATCCCCCCAGGACGACGGCGGCGAGCGCGATCAGAAGAAGCGCAAATTTGACCTTGAACTTTCGCATTTCGCTCACCCGGCGATTAAGCTGGCCACCAGTTGCGGCATGAGGATCACCAGAACCACAAGCACGGCCGCCGCCCAGAATATGACCATGCTCAAAGCACTCCGCCTCCGGCATTGATTTCTTCGGACATAGAGTTGAATGAAACTTATTCCCAGCAGGACCGCCGCTCCACCGACAAGCCAAGACCGGATGGGCGCTAACCAGACGCTGGCGCCGGCCAGACCGGCAGCCCCCAGAACGCCCAGAGGCAGGCAACAAGCAAGCGTTGCGAGCGCGGCAATGACCGCGGCTACCGGGGTCGCTCGTTCTACCTTCCGCATCCCGATTTCACTCCTTTTCCTTGGCTGCAGAAATGGCCGCGCGCAGCATTTCTTCCGAAGGAAGCCCGCTTCGGTTTGTGTACAGGCGGCA
>DASSQB010000182.1:0-12316 GCA_035702725.1 Terriglobales bacterium
AGGGATGCGAGGAAGTATACCGCCATTTTCGGTGCCATCACTCGCTCCCAAAAATGGGCCCAGCCGGTGTACTTAGGCCTCAAAGCGCCCCGCGGCGGCGGCCTGCCCTAATGATTTCCCCTCATTGCGGCAACTAAGTACTCGGGCTATTGTGGGCTTAACGGAAGCCAATTCACGCGGGTGGAAGTGTGTGCGGTTGAAGTCTGGGCCAGGTCGTTCTTTGTGGCTGCGCGTCCTGCGCCAGTCGCGGCGCTGCTGGCCGCACCTGGCGGGCATTGCGGCGCTCAGCCTGCTTTCCATGCCCCTGACCCTGCTTTACCCCTTGCCCCTGAAAATCGCCGTGGACAGTGTGCTGGGCCAGCAGTCCCTGCCTGACGTTCTGGTCCATTTTCTGCCGCCCATGCACCCCGGCTCGGTGGCCATCGGTTTCGCCGTCGCCCTGCTCCTGGTCATCGCTCTGCTCGCCAACCTTCAGGGTCTTGCCAGCTGGTATCTGCAGACCTACACCGGCGAGAAGCTGGTCTGGGATTTCCGCGCCGAACTCCTCAACCATGTGCAGCGCCTGCCTCTGGCCTTCCACGATCGCTATGGGCCCACTGACTCCGTCTACCGCATCCAGCATGATGCGCCCGCCATTCAATACGTGGCCATCCAGGGAGTGGTGCCCCTGATCACCGCCGCCTTCACACTAATAGGCATGGTTTACGTCTGCGCCCGTATTGACTCTCATCTCGCCCTGGTCGCACTGGCCATTAGCCCGGTGCTGTTCGCGCTTTCGCTGGCCTGCAGCCGCCTGGTGCGCCGCCGCTCACAGGAGATCAAAGAACTGGACAGCACCGCCTTGTCCGTCATCCAGGAAGTGCTGGGTTCTATTCGCCTGGTCAAGGCGTTCGGCCAGGAAAACCGCGAGCAGGGCCGTTTCGTACGCCATTCCAGCAAGCGCATGTCCGGCCAGGTGCAGCTCTCGATGATGCAGGCGGTGTTCAACGTGCTGATCGGCCTCACCATCGCCGGAGGCACCGCCGCGGCGCTCTACATCGGAGTGCGCCACGTCCGCGCCGGCCTGCTGAGCGTAGGCTCGCTGCTCATGGTCATGGCCTATATCGCGCAAATGTATGGACCGCTGCAACTGCTGAGCACCAAGGCCACCGACTTGCAAGCCTGGTTCACCAGCCTGGGACGCGCCTTCCTGCTCTTCGATCAGACGCCGGAAATTGCCGAGAGCCCGCGGGCACTGCCCCTGATGCGTTCAAAAGGGGCCTTCGAATTTCGTGATGTCTCCTTTATCTATGACGAGAGCGGCCGCGGCCTTCACCACGTTTCTTTTGAGGTCCCGGCGGGAACGCGAGTGGGCATCGTCGGCGCTACCGGCGCCGGCAAGAGCACTCTGCTCAACCTGCTGATGCGCTTCTACGACCCGGCAGAGGGGCAGGTGTTGCTGGATGGCGTGGATATCCGCGACTACCGCATCGCTGACCTGCGTCGCCAGTTTGCGGTCGTACTGCAGGAGCCGGTGCTGTTTGGCGCCAGCATCGCCGAGAACATCGCTTATGGCAAACCCGATGCCGGCGATGCCGAAATTGAAGCCGCGGCCCGCGCCGCCAGTGCCCATGAGTTCATCGCTCGCCTCCCGGAGGGCTACGAAACCAGCGCCGGCGAACACGGCGCCCGCCTTTCCGGCGGCGAGCGCCAGCGCATTTCCCTGGCCCGCGCCTTCCTGCGCGATAGCCCGGTCCTGATCCTGGATGAGCCCACCAGTTCCGTGGACATGCAGACCGAAGCCACCATCATGCAGGCTACCGAGGCACTGGTGCAGGGCCGCACTACCTTCATGATTGCGCACCGCCTTCATACCCTGAAGAATTGCGACCTGATCCTGGTTTTAGACCAGGGCAGGCTGGTTGATGTCCGCCGCGTTCAGCCCGGCGCTATGCTGGATGCAGGCAGGTTTGTGCTGGGTGGAGAACAGACTAGCGGCAGCCGGGAAGCGATCGCCTTCAATGAGGGTGAAGAGGAACCACAGCCGCAAGCCAAGCGGGCCGCAGCCAGCGACTAAAGGATTTTACAAGCGGAACTGCACCTTGATCTGGGTCTCGACTTCTACCGGCTGGCCGTTCAGCAGGTAAGGCTTGTACCGCCACTGCCGCACTGCCTGAATGGCCGACTGGATGAGCAATGCCGGGCCGCTGATCGCCCGCACGTCGTTCACTACTCCATCTCTGCCAATCACTGCCGCCAGCACGACATCTCCTTCTACGCGGGACTCTCGAGCCATGGCCGGATATTGCGGCTTCACTTGGCGTACCAGCAGGCCCTGGGTAACGCCCTGGGAAACCTGGATGCGCTGCGGCGGCGGAGGCAAGGGCGCTGCCGCAAGTTTGGGCACGTCTACCTTAGCGGTGCTCACCATTCCTCCCAATCCAGATTTGGCTGTGCCCGCCACTGCGTCCAGACTGGGTGGCGCCAGCTGGGCTTCGGATTGCCTGGGCGCTGAATTCCTATGCCCCTTGCCACCTTCAACTACCAGAGGAGCCGGCGGCATTTCCAAATCGGTCGTAGTGTCGGGCGCGCTCACTTCGGCGGCAGCTATGGCAGCCGCAGGCCTGCTCGGTTTTGCGTGAGTAACTGGAGCCGCATGCTCCATCTCGGTAGCAGAACCACTTGCCGCTTCGGCGGTGTTGTCTGCCGCGCTGCCGCTGCTGGGCGAAACCGGAGCGGAGGACGGCAACGCGCTGCTCGGCGCTTCCGCAGGCTGCTGCTGTGGCGCTCCGACTGGCGCTTGTGTCTGCTCACCAGCTGTGCCGGCGCTGTGACGTCCGCGATACCAGCTATAGCCAAAAAGCGCGAACGACACCAGCACCATGGCTACCGCAATGGCCTTGAACGGAAATCCTTTTTGTGGCTCCTCATCGGCAGTGTAAGTGGAGAAGCGCGGAGCCGGCGATTCCCGGCGCTCTTCCACTTCGGTTCTCCACGTCGGCGGGGCGCTGGCGTTCATGCGCCGCCGCACATTTTCCAGAGCATCGTTCGATCTGGCCTGCTCCTCAGCCGGGCGCATGACTGGCTTCATCTCCGCCGCGGTCGCCGCCAGCGGAAGCACCGCCGGAGCCTCTGGCTTCGGCGGAGCACTGGGCGTGGCCGCCAGCCCTGGCCAGGATTGTTGCGTGGGCCGAAGCACAGGCGGCGCCACAGGTTCTTCGCGTGGCGCCGGTTCCGGAGCCGGTGAAACTGGTTTTTCCCAGGCTGGAGCAGCCGCTACTGGCCTCTCCCAGGCTGGTGCAGCGGGCGCCGGTTTTTCAAAAGCGGGCGCAAGCGGTACCGGTTTTTCCAACGCCGGCGCGGCGGCAGCCGCGCTGCCTGACGAAGCCGATGCCACCGGAACTGGCCTGGCCGATGCTGGCTGTGGGCCTAAGCGGTCCAGCGCCGCCGTCAATTCGTCAAACATCTCAGCCGGTGGCCGCCCTTGTGCCGTGTGTCCGGCATGTGTTGGCGGCGGGGGAACAGGGCTGAGCGGCTTCTCGGCGGGCATGCTGCTCGCGGCCGACGGGGCTTCGCTATGTGCGCTGGCGCCATCGCCCATCAGGCCACGCGCCGCCCGCAAAGTGCTCTCCACCTGTTTGAGAACAATGGGCTTTTGGATAACGAAATTCTCGCCCGCACGGGGGCCGCCACGGTTGGCGCTCTGCGGGCCCACAATCGCGATGGTGATTGACTTTTTGCTGGCCGTCGCCATGCGCGCGCTCTGCAGCACCCAGCCCGCTCCCTGCTCATCCTCGCAGTCCACCAGGATTGCGTCGAAGTGCTGGTCCATCAGTCGCTTAGCAGCCGCAAAAGGCTCGCTGCAGGGCTCTACAGAAATGTCCAGGTCCTTCAGCAATCGGGCCAGTGTTTGGACGAGATCGGCGTCCTTGGAGAGCAGCAGCGACTTAAAAGCCATGACAGAGTTCAATTTAGGTCCGCTGTACCGCCCCAACAAGTAACGCAGGTAACTGGACCTTGGTACTTAGGGCTGTAGTCTTCGCAGGGTGTGATAGCTCGCGCGTCGCACAATCCGAGCCAAAGGCCCGCCACCGTTACATCCATGGCCCTGTGTTACGCTGTTCTGCTCCGCGGATGAAATTTGCCCCCATCGCAGGTCTGCTGCTGGCAAGCCTGCTCGGCTGCGGTACGCCGGGTGTACCGTTGCCGCCTTCCCTGGATCTGCCCCAGCCGGTGCAGGATCTTCGCGCTACACGCAAGGGCGAGACCGTTACCCTGGTCTGGACAGTGCCCCGGCAAACTAGCGACCGCTCCAACATCCGCCTGCGCCGCCTCGGCCCCAGCCGCGTCTGCCGCAGCCTGATAGTCGCCATCACAGAGTGCACGGACCAGGTCAAGGAGGTAGATACCCCCGCTCTGGTAGCAGCGGCTGAAACCGCGGCCCAGGCCAAGGCGAAAACCTCTGCCAACCAGAAGCCGCCGCTCGCTCCGGCCAAGGCCGCTCCGATACCCGCTAGTGCGACAGACGTTCTGCCGCTGGCACTGCAACAGCAGAATCCGACCGGCTTCGTTCATTACGCGGTGGAGACCCTGAATACACGCAGGCGCAGCGCGGGCCTCTCCAATCAGGTCCAAGTGCCGCTGGCGCCGACTCTGCCTCCGCCTGCGGACTTGAGCGCCAAGGTCACAGCCGATGGCGTTCTGCTCTCCTTTACAAGTGTTCTGCACGAGCCGCCGGCCCCGGAGTTGCGCTATACCTGCCGCGTCTACCGCGAAGAGCAGGGCAGCGCCACGCCCGTTTTGCTGGCTGAGTTGCAGCCGGCCACTTCGGTGCAAACCCAGTTCCTGGACCGCTCTTTGGAGTGGCAGAAGACCTACCGATATTGGGTCGCTGTGGTGACCCAGGTTCAGCGCGATGGCCGCACCGAAGGCCAGGTTGAGGGCGACAACTCAGCTCCGGTCACCATCTTTGCCAACGACGTTTTTCCGCCCGCCGTGCCCGCCGGTCTGCAGGCCGTTTTTTCCAGCGTGGGACAGCAGCCTTTTGTGGATTTGACCTGGGCTCCCAATACTGATTCCGACCTGGCCGGATACAACCTCTACCGGCGCGAGGATAACGGTCCGTGGACGCGCGTCAACTCTGCCCTCGTGCCCACGCCTGCCTACCGCGATGGCAACGTGGCCGCGGGCCGGACTTACTTCTACGCGGTTACTGCCGTGGATGTGCGCGGCAACGAGAGCTCGCGTTCGCAGGAGATGGAAGAAGCAGTACCCAGTTCCTAGTACCAGTACCCGGTTTGCATCAATTTGTTGCGGATCGGTGCCGCCGCCAGAAAAAGCATTTAATGCTTGGCAATTTGGCCGCCAGCCTTGAGGATAGTGGTTCCTGTAGCGTGTAGCTGGTGGATATCATAGCCAACTGCCAGCTACTAACTGCCAGCTACGCTTAGTACATGAAACTCGATAACTTTGAAACTTCGAAACCTGGACTTCTGAAACTGGCCCCATGAAATACTGCCGCTTCACGCACGAAGGACAAATCCGCTACGGGCTGGTTGAGCCTGTGGCCGGCGAAGATCACATCACGCGGCTGTTGCTTACCGCCCCTCATCAGGGCGAGGGCGAACTCGACGAGCTGCCCAGCCGCCGCATGCAGCCGGTGCCCCTTGATGACGCTGTCCTGGTGGCTCCGGCCGAACCCAGCAAGATCGTATGCGTCGGGCGCAACTACATCGAGCACGCCAAGGAACTGGGACACCCCATCCCCACCGAGCCCTTGATCTTTCTCAAGCCCAACTCTTCCCTGCTCAATCCCGGAGGCGAAGTCCGCCGGCCTACGGCGCTTTCGCAGCGCGTGGACCACGAGGGCGAACTCTGCGTCATCATCGGGCGCCGCTGCCGCCATCTGGCCGAGGGAGACGATGTGCGGCCTTATATCCTCGGTTACACCTGCCTCAACGACGTCACTGCCCGCGACCTGCAGAACAAGGACGGCCAGTGGACTCGCGCTAAGGGGTTCGACACTTTTTGCCCCGTGGGCCCCATCGTCACCAACGAAATTGACCCCTGGGCGGGCGTTAATGTGGAAACGCGCGTCAACGGAGAGGCCCGCCAGCAGGGCACCACCCGCGATTTCATCTTTGCGCTCGATGTTATAATCCGCTTCATTTCCCAGGTCATGACGCTGTTACCGGGCGATTTGATCGCCACTGGCACCCCTCCCGGCGTCGGCCCTGTGATGGCCGGCGATGTGATGGAAGTCAGCGTCGAAGGAGTTGGCACGCTGCGCAACCCGGTGGTAGACGGTTAAATTGTGTAATCGGGTAATTGTGTAATTGACTGATTGTGGAACTTTCGCGCCGTACGAACCATTTACCCGATTACACAATTACTCAATTACACAATGTTATGAAATTCTTCATTGACACCGCCAACCTGAACGAAATCCGCGAGGCTGCCAGCCTGGGCATCCTCGACGGCGTCACCACCAACCCTTCGCTCATCGCCAAGGAAGGCAAGCCTTTCAAGGAAACCATTCTGGCGATTTGCAACGTGGTCAACGGCCCGGTGAGCGTTGAAGTTACCGCCACCGACGCCGGCGGCATGTGCCAGCAGGCTCGCGACTACGCCACCTGGCACAAAAACGTGGTCATCAAGCTGCCCACTACGCGCGACGGGGTAAAGGCCTGCAAGTGTCTCTCTGACGCCGGCATTCCCACCAACCTGACCCTGTGTTTCTCCCCCAACCAGGCGCTGTTGGTGGCTAAGGCAGGCGCCACCTACGTCAGCCCCTTCGTCGGCCGGCTCGACGACATCAGCCATGTGGGCATGGACCTGGTGCGCGACGTCGTGCAGATTTACAAAAATTACGACTACAAAACGCAGGTGCTGGCCGCCTCGCTGCGCCATCCCCTGCACGTGGTGGAAGCCGCCCTGGCTGGCGCCCACGTTTCCACCATTCCCTTCAAGGTGCTCGATCTCATGTTCAAGCACCCCCTTACCGACCGCGGCCTTGACCAGTTCCTGAAAGACTGGGAGAAGGTGAAAAGCTAGTACCGGTATCCAGTTGCCGAAAGTGTGTGGCAGCGGTCCATTTTTCTTGACCGGGTACGACGAACTTCCGTAATTCCGCAGGGCACAATTCCCTGCTAAACTACGCACAATCAAATAACTCAAAAATTCCTGGGCTCCTGCACCCGGATTTAGTCTGGGTGCTGGGTACCAGGTACTGGGTACTAAAAGAAGTGCCAACTCACGCTTATCCCCTGCTGGCGATCGGCTTGGCTACGGCCGCGCTGGTAACCTACCTGCTGCGCCGGCGGCACAAGACCCCGGAGGAAGTAGAGCGCGACCGCCGCGCCTGGATCAGCAAAATCGGCCGCATCACCGACGGCACTGTGGTTGATATCAACGAAATGGATGGCACCCGCCCCGCCCAGTTCATCATTTACCAGTACGATGTGGCCGGTGTTTCCTACGAGGCTTCGCAGGAGATTACCTACCTGCGCCAGTTCGTGAACTTGCACTCCTGCCGCCTTGGCCTGCCCACCTCGGTCAAGTACGACCCCCACAATCCCGGCAACTCTATCGTGGTTTCCGAGAGCTGGTTCGGCCTGCGCCGCAAATAACCGCCGCCCTGCTTCATAAATAATCTCCCCACTATGTGTGCACATAACCGCCCGCTGCCTGTGCACAAATTTAACGGGCGTCATCCTGAGTGGCTTCAGCCGCGAAGGATCTCGCGTGCTGTGCTGAATACGTCATTGGTAAACGCCACAGAATCGAGTGCAACCCTTGACGATTGTCATCCTGAGCGCCAGCGAAGGACCTGCTTTTCAGAGCTTTCACTCCGCCGCACAGGTGTGGTCGTGAATGATGCGCCAGCCCTCGGGAAACTTGCGGAATACCAGCGTAAAAATGCCGTGCGGCTGCTTTCCGTCAGGCATAGTGAGATGGAAGCTTCCGCGCACGAAGGCTGCGGCTTGCCCGAGGATTTCAATCTGCAGGTCAGAAAATGCCAGCTTTCCCATCTGCCGGCCTTCGGACTGGTAAGCCTTGCGATAGCGCTCCAGCGCCGCGTCCCAGCCTCGGTGTTCCGTGGCGCCCGAGAAAAACGTGAGCTCCGGCGAATGCCAGTAGCCCTGCATGAAAGCGCCCAAGTCCTGCCGGTTCCACGCCTCCACCTGTTTATCCAATACTTGCCGGATTGCGGCTTGCGCATTGCCTTGCGGATTGGCGGCCGAAGCCAGCGTGAGCAGCAGAAACAGGGCGCTGAAGATCGCCAGGAATCTTTTCATGCCCGCGGATTATACAGACGGGCTGAATCCATTGACGAAGGGGATCAGGGCCAGGGTTTCTTCAAGGCAGGTCCGCGTAGCGGGAAGAGATGCTTGCCAATCGAAAATCTTAAATCGTCAATTGCCTTTCCTCTGTGTCTCCGTGTCTCTGTGGTGGATTTTGATGTTACGCGCGCTTGCCGGGCTTGCCCGCGCCCACCGGTTCTTCCCAGGGACGCTTCGGACGCGTGGCGTCAGGCTTGTTCCGGCCTTCCACACGATCATAATTGTAGGAGTCGCTCACCGTCCCCAGCGACTCGTTGTACAGGCTGGGCTTTCCCACCGCTTCCTTAAGCTCTTCCGTGAAATCGTGCAGCGCCTTGAGGTGATCGGCGGTAGCGGCAATCTCGGTTTTGGTGGTCTTCAACACCTGCTGGTAACCCTTGTTAACCAGTTTGGCGATTTCGCTGCCTATCAGGTAGCCAGGGTAGGCGAACACCTTCACCTCGCCCTCCACCGTCTTCTCGATGGCAGCCGAACAATTGTACTTCTTCACAAACACCCGGCTGGTCTTGGTGCCGGGCGCTTCCAGCACATCAAACTGGTGCTCACGCAGCCAGTTAACTGCTTCGTCGTAGGTTCGTCCTTCCAGCTTTTTGGCCATTGTCCCCGTTGTATCCTCTTCCAGCGTGTGCGACGGGCAAATGCTCCTTCTTCCCGTTTCGGAACCGATTCCAGGCGATTCCGTTTGTCGCCGTTGCCCCCCGCAAGACACCTTTATAAACTACTGGCTCCTTTAGATGCCTGAATTCATCTAATAACCGCATTACGACGGTCATGGCCTGAGTCGCACGATGGCACAACTTGTTAGGAATGAGACACATGGCGTGAATGCCGAGAGCGCAAAGCCGGCCTTGTCCGGGGCCAACACCCCGCTGGGCGAAGGCCTGTTGCAACGAATCGGCAATACCCCGCTGCTCCGGCTGGAGCGCATCGGCGCCGATCTGCCCGGCATTCAGGTGCTGGGCAAGGCGGAGTGGCTGAACCCCGGCGGCTCGGTGAAGGACCGCGCGGCGGCGGCCATTGTCAGCGAAGCCCGCCGCACCGGTCAGTTCCCGTCCGGCAAGGTGCTGCTCGATTCCACCAGCGGCAACACCGGCATCGCCTACGCCATGCTGGGCGCCGCCGAGGGCTTTCCGGTCACCCTGTGCATGCCCTCCAATGTTTCGCAGGAGCGCAAGCACATCCTGGGCGCTTATGGCGCCAACATCATCTACACCGATCCCGCCGAAGGCTCCGATGGCTCCATCCGCAAGGCGCGCGAATTGTATGCTGCCGAGCCCAGGCGCTACTTCTATGCCGACCAGTATTCTAACGATGCCAACTGGCGCGCCCACTACCACGGCACGGCGGCGGAAATCTGGCGTCAGACCGAAGGCCGCGTCACCCACTTTGTCGCTATGCTAGGTACCAGCGGCACTTTCATGGGCACGGCCCGCCGGCTGAAGGAGTTCAACCCCCAAATTCAATGCATTTCCTTGCAGCCCGATTCGTCCTTCCACGGCATTGAAGGCGCCAAGCACATGGCCACCGCCATCGTGCCCAAAATTTATGATCCAGGGCTGGCCGACGACGATTTGGGCATTTCGACTGAGGCTTCTTACGCCATGGTGCGCCGCCTGGCCCGCGAAGAAGGCCTACTGGTGGGCATTTCCGCCGGCTCTGCTATAGTCGGCTGCCTGCAAGTGGCCCGCGGACTGGTGGAGCGCAAGCAGGCCGGTGTGATTGTGACTGTGCTGCCCGACTCCGGCGACAAGTACTTGAGCGAACGCTTCTGGGAGGAAGACTAGTTTTTACCACGGAGGCACAGAGACACAGAGAGATTCATAATTGAAGATTCTTGGCTGACGAACTAACAACCCGGGCCAAACGGGGGCGCTGACTGGTTTTCAATCGTCAATCGACAGTCATCAATTATTCTCCGTGCCTCCGTGGTGAATTGGATTTTATGTTGAAGATTGACCAAACCTGCTACGACCAGCTCCGCCGCCACGGCGAGGAAACCTATCCTCACGAATGCTGTGGCGTGCTGCTGGGCCGAGTGGAGGATGACGATCAGCGCCTGGTGACTTCCGTGGCACGCGCCGGCAATACCCGCACCGATTCGCCGCAGAACAGGTACAATATTGACCCCCGGGAATTGATTGCCATTCAACGCCAGGCGCGCGAGCGCGGCCTGGACATTGTGGGCTTTTATCATTCCCACCCCGACCATCCGGCCCGCTGGTCGTCTACCGACCTGGCGGACGCTCACTGGCTGGGTTGCTCGTACGTCATTACCCGGGTGGAAAAGGGGCAGGCGCAGGAAACGAACTCGTTTCTGCTGCTGGGCGGCGAGGAAGCCGATAAACGCTTCCAGGATGAGCCCCTGGAGGTGGCGGCGCGAATTGCTGAAACCAGGACCCCGGCTTAAACATCTGTTAGGAAGGCACTTCTTACGACAGGAGGAGACTTGCAACCAGCATGAGAATCCACATACCCACTCCGCTACGACAGTATGCGGGCAAGAAGTCGAGCATTGACGTGCAGGCCGACAACGTAGGGGACGCGCTTTCAGCGCTGACCTCCACTTATCCGGACTTGCGGCGTCACCTGTATACTGATGAGGGCAAATTGCGCGCCTTCGTGAATGTTTACCTCAACGACGAAGACATCCGCTATTTGCACAAGGAAAGCACCCCGGTGAACGAAAACGACAGCCTTTCCATCGTCCCATCCATCGCTGGCGGCTCCTGCGCCTGTTGTTGTCCCTGTCGAATGAACGCCTAGTTGTTTTCCTGACGGTTCGCTCCAGAAAAATCAATTTTTCGCTGACAGGAAGGCCGATTACCATGGCAACCATTACTCATCCCGGAGTTCAGGCCACGAGCCTCAGCAACGATGAAGTCCTGCGCTACTCGCGCCACCTGATCATGCCCGAGGTGGGCATGGAAGGCCAGCTCAAGCTCAAGGCCGCCAAGGTGCTCTGCATCGGCGCCGGCGGCTTGGGCTCGCCCCTCGCCCTTTATCTCGCCGCCGCCGGCGTGGGTACTCTGGGCGTGGTGGATTTTGACGTGGTGGACTACACCAACCTGCAGCGCCAGGTGATCCACACCACCGCCGACGTGGGCCGCAAGAAGCTGGACTCGGCGGCGGAGAAGGTGAAAGCCATCAATCCCTTCATTCAGCTCCGTCCCTTTGAGACCAGGCTGACCAGCGAGAACGCGCTCGAACTGTTCCGCGATTTCGACATTATCGTGGACGGCACCGACAATTTCCCCACCCGATACCTGGTGAACGATGCCTGCGTGCTTACCGGCAAGCCCAACGTCTATGGCTCAATCTTCCGCTTCGAAGGCCAGGTAAGCGTCTTCGCCACCAAGGATGGGCCGTGCTACCGCTGCTTATATCCCGAGCCGCCACCCCCGGGACTGGTGCCGAGCTGTGCTGAGGGCGGCGTGCTCGGCATTCTGCCTGGCCTCGTCGGCGTGATGCAGGCTACCGAAGCCATCAAGCTGATCCTGGGCAAAGGCGAGCCGCTCATTGGCCGCCTGTTGCTGGTGGATGCGCTGGGCATGCGCTTCCGCGAACTCAAGCTGCGCAGGAATCCCGAGGGCCCCGCTTGCGGCGCCCACCCCACCGTGACTAAGCTGATTGACTACAATGAATTTTGCGGCATTCGCGGTGAGGAGAAGCCGGTGGCATCCAACGTTCCTGAAATTCAACCGGAAGAACTGAAGGCGAGGCTGGACGCGGGCGAGGACATCTTCATCCTCGATGTGCGTGAGCCTCACGAGTACCAGATCTGCAACCTGAACGGCTACTTGATTCCACTGGGCGAGCTCCCTAAGCGCGCGCATGAGCTCGATTCCAGCCGGGAGATCGTGGCCCACTGCCGCTCCGGCGTGCGCAGCGCCAAGGCGGTCACCTTCCTGCAGCAGGCCGGCTTTCGCAAGGTGAAGAATCTCGCCGGCGGCATTCTGGCCTGGTCAGACAAGGTGGACCCCAGCGTCCCCAAGTAC
>DASSQB010000183.1:0-4307 GCA_035702725.1 Terriglobales bacterium
CTTCGTGCTCTTCGACACGCCCGACCGCATGCAGCACATGTTCTGGAGGTTCATTGACCGGCAACATCCCATGTTCAATCACGACTCGGCGGAGCAATTTGGACAATGCGTGGCCGAACTCTACCAGCGCAGTGACCGCGTGCTGGGCCCCGTTCTGGAGCGAGTGGACGAGAACACGCTGCTGATTGTGCTCTCCGATCATGGTTTCAATTCCTTTCGCCGCGGCTTTCATACCAACACCTGGCTGTGGCAGAACGGATTGCTGGCGCTACAGAACGGCGGCCAGCCCAGCGAAGACTCCGGCGATGGATTTCGCGGGGTGGATTGGTCGAAAACCTATGCCTATGCTTTGGGCCTGGGAGGAATTTATCTCAACCTCAAAGGCCGCGAGGCAGGCGGCATTCTGGAGGAAGGCGGCAGCGAAGCGGAACGGGTGCGCCGCGCCATCGAACAAGGCCTGGCCAATCTGCCTGACACGGAAACAGGCGCGCCCTCCATCCGCAGCGTCTCCCGCAAAGAGCAAATCTATTCCGGACCCTTCGCCGCCTCGGCGCCCGACCTGTTGGTGAACTTTCATCCGGGCTATCGCGTTTCCTGGGCGACCTCGCTGGGCGGATTTTCCCATTCCTTGTTCGAAAACAACACCCGGCGCTGGAGCGGCGACCACATCATTGACCCGAATGCTGTTCCCGGCATCTTCTTCATGAACCGCCCTGCCATGCACAACCACGTCAACATGCTCGATATGGCACCCACCATCCTCCGCCACCTGGGCGTGCTGGGCCACGAGGAAATGGAAGGAAAGCCCCTCCTGTAAGTCTTCTTTTCTTCTGCCTGCATCCTGGCAACGTCTCTCCTCGCCGGGAGCGCGGCGCTTTAACCCCAAGTTCCCTCCCGCCACCCCATCTGGCACCTTCGTGCCATCCGGGGGCACGACCGTGCCATTCTGGCACCGGTTGCTACGACTTTATCCTGACGGCGGCTCGCTCTGCCCTGCGGACAACTAAGCATGTTTCGCAGCAACATCTGCTTGACGTTAGCCTCTGAGGAAACAGATGAAGTATCAGAGAGTCACTGCTGATGAACTTTTCGCTGCCATGCGTCTCGGCAGCGGCTCCATCGTGCGTCAACTGGTTCGGCGCGATGCCCTGGTGGCGCGCAGCCGGGATGAGGCCGGCCTCTCGGCAATCCTGCGCTGTCTCTATGACTGGAACCTGGAGATGCTGGAAATCCTGCTGGCTGCCTCGCCGGAGCTCGACGTTTTCGAAGCGGCCGCGCTGGGCAAGGTGGAGCGTTTGGAGGGGTTACTGGCGCGCACGCCGGAACTGGCCCGCGCCTGGTCGGCGGATGGAGTTACCCCCTTGCACCTGGCCTGCTTTTACGGCCAGGAGGAAGTTGTCGAATGCCTGCTGGAAGCGGGCGCGGACGTTTCTGTGGGCGCTCAAAATCAGGCGGGCAGCACGCCCTTGCACGAGGCTGCTCGCAGCGGGCACCGCAACATCGTTCTCCTGTTACTGGCTCATGGCGCGGATACCGAATTGTCCGACTGCCAGGGGTGGACGCCCCTGCATCTGGCCGCCAGCCAGGGCTACCAGGACATCGTCGAGGTTCTCCTGCTCTCCGGCACTCATTCGCAACTCACCGGCGAAGGAAAAAGTCCCCGCGATCTGGCTGTGGCCAATGGCCACATGGGGACCGCCCGGGTGCTGGAGTCGCTGGCAAAGAGCTGATCGCAATTCCGCCCGCGGACCCAATTGCTCTTTGCCCCCGCCGCCCGTACTATATCCGTAACTCTACGCCGCTCCACGGGGATTGATTTTGCGTTTTTCGGTTGACCCGCACCGATTCCTATCCCGGCTAAAGACCACTACCGCGCCCGGCGAGTTGCGGCGTGTAGAACGGGTGCTGGCCACCACCCGCCTCTTTTTGGCGACCTCCTTCCTGGCCGCCATTTATGTAGTTCCCACCGAGCCTGGGCATTATCCGCCGGTGGTCTACCTTCTTCTTTTCCTTTATCTCATCCACAGCTTTGTGGTCATGGTTCTGGCCCGCATTCGGCTCCAACCTACACTGGCGTTTCGCCTGTTTGTGCATGGAGCTGACATCCTCTGGCCCACGGTAGTCTCGCTGTATACCAAGGAAGCTATCAGCCCGTTTTTCCTCTTTTTTCTTTTCGTTTTGCTGGAAGCAGCGTACCGCTGGGGACTGTGGGAAACGTTGGCCACTTCTGTGGCCAGCATTGCTCTGCTTGCCGCTGAAAACGCAGTCGCCCGCTGGATCCTTTTGCCGGCTGCCTTCCAGATTCATCCCGAACTGAACCGCCTTCTTCTCAGCGCTGCCTACCTTTTATCCATGGGCCTTTTGATTGGGTATTTGGCGGAAAACGAGAAGCAACTGCGGGCTGAAAAGGCGGTATTGAGCCGCATTCTGGCCATGGCACGAGTGGACTTGGGGCTCACTGGCAGCCTGCAGCAGATTTTTGGCGAACTCATTCAGCTCTTCGGTGCCCGTACCGCCCTGCTGGCCATTGAGGAGTCACACAATTCGCGCATTTCCGCGTGTGAAGCCAAGTCCATGGCGGACGCGGGAGTGGAGCTCCGATGGTTGCCGGCGGCAGAGGTCACTCGTGACGCCTATGTCTTTCCTGCCCCCGCCCACGCCTGGTTTGCTGTGCGAACATCCCATGCTGTTCGCCTGGCAGCTGTGGATGCCGACGGCTCCCGGCTGCGCAAACTTACTCCGGACTTCCTGGCCCCGCTTCTGGCCGCCCGCTCCTTCCAGTCGGTGTTGGCCATTTCCCTGGCCACCACCGACGAGTGGTCTGGGCGTCTATACCTGTTCGATCCCACCCTGCCCACCGACCGCGAGGAAGCCCTGCGATTCCTGCAGGATTTAGTGAGGCAGGTAGGGCCCGCCGTTTCCAACGTTTACCTGCTTGCCCGTTTACGGCAGCGTGCGGGAGCTATTGAGCGGGCGCGCGTCGCCCGAGAGCTGCATGACGGCGCTGTACAATCCCTTATCAGCGTGGAGATGCAGGTGGATGTGCTGCGCCGCCGCGCAGACAATCAACCCAGTGAAGTGGTACCCGAGCTGGGCAGAATCCAGAAGCTGCTGCGGGAGGAAGTGCTTAAATTGCGTGACCTCATGCAACAGATGAAGCCGCTGGCGGTGGATGCCAAGACCCTGGTTCCCTTCCTGCAAGATACTGTGGCCAAGTTCCAGCGCGAGACCGGCATCTCTGCTCGTTTCACCTGCCAGGAGACCAGCATCGAGCTGCTCCCCAAGGTTTGCCGGGAAGTGGCGCGCATTGTGCAGGAGGGGCTGGTGAACGTGCGCAAGCACAGCCACGCCCAGCACGTAGTGGTGCAACTGCGAGCCGCTGCCGACAGTTACCACCTGGTTATCCAGGATGATGGCGCCGGCTTTGAATTCTCCGGCCGCCTCGGCCAGGCGGAACTGGAAAGCCAGCACAAGGGGCCGGCGGTAATCCGGGAACGGGTACGTTCCATTGAAGGTGAGCTCACGGTAGAATCCGTTCCGGGCCACGGTTCGAGACTGGATGTCATGATTCCTCAAAAACATCGCGTTGCCTATGCATAAAACTTCACAACCCGTGCGCATCCTGCTAGCCGACGACCACCCTATCTTCCGCGACGGACTGCGTCGCCTGCTGGAAACAGAGCCTGGATTCCGGGTCGTGGGCGAGGCTTCTGATGGCGCCGAGGCCGTGGTCATGGCAAAGAAACTCAAGCCCGACTTGCTGCTCCTGGACCTGGCCATGCCCAAGCATCCGGGGCTGGAAGCGGTGCGCGAACTGGCAAGCAGCGATACCCCTGTGCGAATCCTGCTGCTGACGGCGGCAGTGGAAAAAGAGCAGATTGTGGAAGCTTTGCAACTGGGCGCGCGTGGCGTGGTGCTGAAGGAATCGGCCACCCAGCTGCTCCTCAACAGCATTCGGGCAGTCATGGCCGGACAATACTGGGTAGGGCGCGAGACTATCTCCAACCTGGTGGGATACCTGCGCGGGTTGCTGGCTCCGCCTCCCGCCCCCAAGCAGAAGAAGTTCGGACTCACGCCGCGCGAGCTGGAGATTGTCTCCGCGGTGGTGGCGGGCTATACCAACAAGGATATTGCCGCCCACTATAAGATCAGCGAAGACACGGTTAAACATCACCTCAGCAACATCTTCGACAAATTGGGCGTCTCCACCCGGCTGGAACTCGCTCTTTTCGCGGTCCACCAGGATCTGCCCCTAGTCCCCCTGGAACCAGCCTCCAGCTAGCGGCTCTCGGCCTTGCTAGCTTTTC
>DASSQB010000184.1:0-3691 GCA_035702725.1 Terriglobales bacterium
TTGGAGAGCATGGCGTCTTCGATCTGCTGCTTCTGGTAGAGCATCTGCGCCGCGCTCTTGTACTTCTCGTGCTCGAGCAGCCGATTGACCAGTTCGGCGCGCGGGTCCTCCTGCGCATCTGCGGGCGCATCCGGGTCGCGGGGCAGCAGCATCTTGGACTTGATGTGGATAAGCACCGACGCCATGTAGATGAAGTCGGCGGCCACATTCACATCCAGTTGCCGCATGCGCTCCACGTACGCCAGGTACTGCGCTGTGATCTTGGCGATGGGAATGTCGTAAATGTCAATGTCCTGCTTGCGGATCAGGTCCAGCAGCAGGTCCAGCGGGCCGTCGTATACCTCAGCCACAGTGACGGCGAAGGGAAAGTCACTCTCCTTCTGCGGCAGCTTGGCAGGCGCTTCGGGCGGTGTCGCGATGTTGGCGTTTGACTCGCTCATGATGAAAGTAGTCAGGAGTCAGCAAAACCCTCAAAAATGCGGCGGCTAAAGCCGATTTCTGATTAACCTGCTGCGGCACGACTGAAGCCGTGCCCTGATACGAACGATTCCGTGGCGCAACGATAGTTGACTTCCCACGAACTAACTGACCCTGACTCCCGACTCCTGACTACTGGTTCTTTGCCGCCTTGGCCGGCGCTTCGAACTCCAGCGACATGTGCATGGATTCGCGCACCTCGTCCATGGTGGTGCTGGCTATCTTGCGGGCTTTGCTGGATCCGTTCTCCACAATATCCCATGCCAGGCGGGGATTGTCCTCGTATTTTTTTCGCCTCTCCTGCATAGGGTTAAGCACACCAACCAGTGCATCCGCCACCCAGCTTTTGCATTCTATGCAGCCAATTCCCGCGGTTTTGCAACCTTCCCAGACCTTGGCGATGGTGGGCTGGTCGCTGAAAATCTTGTGCAAATCTCCCACCGGGCAGATGTCAGGATTGCCGGGATCGCTGCGCCGGATGCGTGCCGGGTCGGTCACCATGGTTTTCAGTTTCTGCCGTACCAGCGGCTCGGGGTCGGTGAGCAAAATGGTGTTGCCGTAGGACTAGGACATTTTGCGCCCATCGGTGCCGGGCAGCTTGGCGGCGGGCGTGAGCAGCGGCAGTGGCTCGGGGAAAACGTAGGAACGCTTCACTTGGTAGAACATGTTGAAGCGGCGCGCGATCTCTCGGGTCAACTCCACGTGCGGCACCTGGTCCTCGCCCACGGGGACGTAATCGCCCTTGTAGATGAGAATGTCAGCCGCCTGCAGCACCGGATAACCCAGGAAGCCGTACGTGCCAAGGTCTTTATCCTGAATGTTCTCGCGCTGCTCCTTGTAAGTGGGCACGCGCTCCAGCCAGCCCAGGGGCGTGAGCATGGAAAGCAGCAGGTGCAGTTCGGCGTGCTGCGGCACGTGCGACTGGATGAACATGGTGCAGCTCTCGGGTTCGAGGCCCGCGGCCAGCCAATCGAGCACCACTTCCAGCGAGTTCTGCTTGATGGCGGAAGTGTCGGCGTAGTCGGTGGTCAGGGCGTGCCAGTCGGCCACCATAAAGAAGCAGTCGTACTTGTCCTGCATCCGTACCCAGTTATCGAGCGCGCCCACGTAGTTGCCCAAGTGCAGCTTGCCGGTGGAGCGCATGCCGCTGAGCACGCGTTTTTTGCGGTTATCGGAACGAGAAGACATTCACACTCTCATCAGCAGAGAATTAAAAATGGCGATAAACGGCGACATCATGGCCATCAGCAGGTTGCCGCCCACCAGCAACAGCAGAATCAGGCCGAAGATTCCCACCTTGTCATAAATATCGCGGGTGCGCTCGGAGAGCATGTGGCGCACCACGTGGCTGCCATCCAGGGGCGGCACCGGAATCAGATTGAAGACGCCCAGCAACACATTGATGACCATGCCCTGGTACAGCAGCACGGAAATGGGCACCAGGGCCGAGTTGCTGATTTCCGGATAGCCCATCATGGCTGCCTTGACGATAAAGTTAGCTTGCGGGGAGCTCACCGAAATCAGCATCAGGCAAATTACGGCCAGCGTGGCTACCAGGAAGTTGCTGATGGGGCCCGCGATCGCGGTGAAAATATCGTCGCGAATCTCGTGCCCAAAGTTGCGCGGGTCTACCGGCGTGGGCTTGGCCCAGCCAATCACCGGGAAGCCGGTTATCAGGCAGATGGCCGGCATCACCAGCGTGCCCATTATGTCTATATGGCGTATGGGGTTAAGCGAGACGCGCCCCAGCATCTTAGCCGTGGGGTCGCCGCAGCGCCAGGCCGTGAAGGCGTGCGCCGACTCGTGCACGCTGATGGCAAAAAGAAAAGCAATGGCCTGAAAAACGTAGATAACGTGTTGAAGGGTCATGCCTTAGGGTGATTGTACAGGCGTCAGTTCTCAGTTGTCAGTTTCCAGGTTGCAAAGGTTTCGAAAGTTTCGCAGTCCGAGGTTTCAAACCGCTCGGGCAACAAGGCTCATCCCTTTGCCGGAGTCATCCCGAGTGGCTTCAGCCACGAGGGATCTCGCGTGCAGCGCTATGGAGTAGACACATCGCAGCTGAGAGCACTCCACTTTGGAAACCTTGAAACTTTGAAACCTGCAACTATGTCCTTTCCGCCCGCCTTGCCTCTTCCGGCGCTATGTCTTTCACTTTTACCGTTTTGGCGGGAATACCCGCGACAATGTGGAAGGGTTCGACCGGTTTGGAAGCCACGCCCATGGAGCCCACCATGCCGTGCTCGCCCACGCGCACGCCGCTCAGCACGGTAGCATGATAAGTGACTCGCGCCCGAGGGCCGATTTCCGTGCGCATATTGTTAACGATCATGCCGTCATTCAGATCGTGGGCGTGGGAGTAAACGTTGGCGTAATCGGAAATCGAACTGCCCTCGTGGATGATGATTTCCCCCCGGTCGTCGAGCAGAACGTACTTGTGAATGACGCAGTTATCTTCCACCGTCAGGTTGTAGCCGAATGAAATTTCCACCCCGTGAAAGATTTTCACGTTCTTGCCGCAATGCTTGAAAACGTGGCGGGCGAGCATGG
Source organism: Terriglobales bacterium (assembly GCA_035702725.1). Classification (GTDB taxonomy): domain Bacteria; phylum Acidobacteriota; class Terriglobia; order Terriglobales; family Acidobacteriaceae; genus JAICWP01. Next base: position 3,025 of record DASSQB010000184.1, read on the forward strand.
CGCGCACGCGAAATCCCAGCCAATGGTTCAGGCCTGCAGGGGAGCGGTCGAACATCATCCAGAACCAGATCAGCGGTTTGCGCTCGGCATAGCGGACCGGGTCCGCGTCACCGTAGTACTCGGGTTCCAGGGTGGCGTTGCGGGGATCGAAGGTGTGAAACAGCGTCTGCGTGGCCAGCGATCCACCGGTAGGGCGGGCATCATAAGCCTGGCCAAGATAGAGTTCGCACAAAGTGTCGCGTACCACATTGGAGCGGTGCTCGGGATCGCGGTTCATGAACTCTTCGTCCAGGCGCTCGATCCAGGCTATATAGCCCTTCTCAGCCTCCGGAGTTGGCTTCAGGTTGCGGTATTCAAAGCGCGGCATACGGTCGTCCTCAAAGTGCTCAGGGCAAAAGAAAACGATATCACGCAGGGGTTGCCGGGTCCCAATGGGGAGCCGAATGCGGCCGTAAGTTTGAAATCGCGGGTCGCAGGTTAATTTCGAGGCAAGTTTGCGCCGCCAGTGGTGGAAGCTGAATCCCCGATCCCAGGCTCCCAGCTTGATTGTTAATTAGCTCAGGGAAGCGGGACGCGGTACAGATTGCGCTGCACAGTCTCGCGGGAATACGCATAGGTTCCCGGGGTGGGGCCGGGAAAAACATCGGCTGCCTCGATGACGCGGACG
>DASSQB010000185.1:0-3043 GCA_035702725.1 Terriglobales bacterium
GTTCCTCTAACTGCTGCTGGCCCCATTGCTGCAACTGCTCCATCAGCGGGCCGCTGTGGGCCTGATGGTGGTCCAGACGCTCGATCTCGCTCATCCCCTGCCGGCGCGCCTCCTCGTCGTGGCCGTAGACTTCCCCCAGGGTTTCCAGCACATACTGGCATTCCGGCGCAAAGTTGGCCGCCACCTCTACATAGTGCCGGCGGCAATGCGTGAGACAGTTACTCAGGATCACGGCGAAGCCCTTGGGCACGTTGCGCGACAACGCATCGCACATCTGGATGGGCGGGGGTGACTCGGCCACCCGCCTGCGCAGCACATCTGCCAGGTTCTCCCCTGCGTGTTTGTCCCCGGTGAAGAACAGTGTCATCTTGCGTCCGTTCGCGGTGGCCACGATCCCTGTAGTGAATACCCCGGTGCGGTCCTCGGCCGTCTCCCGCTGCAACGCCAGGATGCGCATCGCCGTGTCGTCGTTGTATACCACCTGGCCTTGCGCCGCCTGCCGGATCAGTTCTTCAAATGCCGGCTCCATCGGCGCCGCCGCTTGGGCCATCATGTCCCACTGCGTCGAGGGCGGCAGCGGAATGCCCAGGTTGGCCTGCAGCCCGGCCAGCCGGTGGAAGGGCATGCCGCTACCGTACTTCAACACCGCCACCATGCTTGCTGCCGTCGGGTCGCGTTTGTTTTCGCCCATGGACTCCGGCGCTGGCGCCTCGTAGATTTCCTGGCACAGGTTGCAGCGCAGTCTCGCCAACTCGTACACGGTGGCCTGCACCGGCGCCTGACCCACAATCCGCACTCGCACCCCGGGGTCCTTCATCGAATACACTTTCCCTTTGCCGCATTCCGGACAGCGGTCCCCGGGCTGGAGCGTGGGGTGGGGCACCTCCACCTTCTCCGCTCCCACAAAGGCACTCGCCGGTTTGCGGCCATGCCCCTTGCGTTTCCTCTTTTCCGCCGCCGGCTCACCCGCTGTTCCGTCGCTTCTCGGGGGGACCCCCGCACGCTCCAGCACCGCGCGCGTCTTCTCAGTGGTGGCCGGCTTCAGCAGCATCTGCCGCAGTTCGCGCACGGTCGCGTCCTTTTCGGCCAGCCTGCGCGCCATCTGCCCCAGGGTTTCCACCGCGGCTCTCAACTTGCGGTGATCATCCTCCTTCAGCGGTTGCTGGCGGGCTCCATCCACCAGTCTCTCCAACTCCTCGATGCTGACCTCGATGGTCTCCGGGTCCAGCTTCATCACGGGCCTCTATTGGCTCAGCAGTTCGCGGAAACGCCGGTCGAGCGGCAGCACCAGGACCAGCTTGAGGGACCGGTTGGGCCGGTCGCTGTTCGAGTCCTTGCCCCGCCCCGTGGTCTTCCCCACCACCATCCAATTGGCCGCCCGATAACACGTCCCGGCAAACCGTTCCGGGTCCACAAAGGTCTCCAGTAGATGGATAGGATGAGCGTAAAACCGCTCCCAGTCCCGCGACACTTGGCGTGCCATCCGCCCCAGGATGTGTGATGCCAGGTGCGGCGCCTGCTGCACCCAGGGCAGAATCAGAAACCGCGTGTTATAGGCGATGAGATGGAGATTGCGCCGCCGCGCTGCCGCATCCCAGCCGATAAACCGGTCGCGGCTCGCCAGATGGCGTGGCGCACTCGAGAAGGCCAGGCACGCGATCGCCTGAGCGCGGGTCTGGACCAAGTACTTGAGGTGCTCGCCAACCGGACGTTGGTAGCGCAGGTAGTGGTACTGCTCCACCAGGCTGTTGAACAGCGGCTCTTGCTCGCTCTGCCGCACCTGCTCGATTTCCAGCGGCAGGATCTCGCGCAGCGGCCCTCTGACGGGACGGTTGTCGGGCACCACCGGCTCCGGCTGGCATCGCAGCACAAGCGGGTTCGGCGGGCGGCACCGCACGGCGGGCAACGCGATCGCACCCGCCCGGTCGAGCTGGAGCAAGAGCCCGCGGCACACCATGTCGCGCGGCACGCCGTTGGCTTGCTTCCAGTTCCAGGCCTCACACAGCCGCCGCGACAACTCATAGCGGCTGGCGGGGGGATGCGCGAGGATCAACTCCCGAATGAAGCCGACCTCGCCGACGGTGATCGTTCGGCCCCGGTAGCACCATTCCCCTTTCACAGTGACGCCCCAGTGTGACAGAAACCGATTCCGAACGTAAGGGAGTAATTACAAATTGCCAAAGATTTGTTTCAAACAGCTAGCCGACCTTGCGCCACACCGGCGCCGCCTCGGTCTCCGGATTGCCCGCTACCAGCAGCAACTGCGCCTGGTGCGCGGCCAGCCTCTTGGCCGCCGTTTCCGCCGTCGGCCACCAGGAAAATTTCCCTCTGCTCAGGCGCTTGTGTGCCATCCAAAACCCCTGGCCGTCATACACTAACACGCGGATGGCCGTCGCCCGTCGGCTGCGGAAGATGAACAGCCAGCCCGAGAACGGATCGGCTTGAAGCTTCTCCCGACACACTGCGGCCAGCCCGTCTATCCCCTTTCTCAGATCCACGGGCTCCACTGCCACCAGCACGTGCATCTGCGGCGTGATCTGGATCATCGCCCGCCTTGCCGCCAAGCCCGAAACAGCTGGTTCCAGTCCACCGCGCCCATCAATGGAACCCGCAGGACCTCCACACAAGCGCCCGCCTGCGCGGGTGCCACCAACACTTCCAGAAACTCCGGACGGGCCAAGGTGGCTGATGGCGCGGCCATGTTCAGTCGCTTGCGCAAGTTGACGTAGTCGATGGGCAACGCGCGAGCCGTGCGATACAGCCCGTGTCGCCGTGCCAACTCGACGGCGGCTGCCCACATCTCTTCCGGCAGTGGCGTCCGCCGCGGATGGCTGGTTCGCCATTCCTCCAGTCGAGCGCGCAACTCCAGGAATTCCTCGCCGATCGGTGCTCTCTTTTGGGGCATTCCCGAAGCTACTATGCAGCGTCAGCCGAAGTCACGCACGCTTGCCGCAAACTCACGTTACAAGGTACGGATCTCAGGGAATCTGGTAGCGACTGTCAATGCGCTGGTGAGACTAAACTAAACGATGCCGGGCTGACC
>DASSQB010000186.1:0-4142 GCA_035702725.1 Terriglobales bacterium
GCCAAGCTGGAGCAGTACCACGGCAATATCAGCCGTGCCGCCGTGGAATTGGCCAAGGACTGGCGCACCGACAAGTTCCTGCGGCACCTGGAAGCCCTCTTGCTGGTGAGCGATGAAAACACAACCTTTCTGCTCAGCGGCCAGGGAGACGTAATCGAGCCTGACGGCGGCATTGCCGCCATCGGCAGCGGCGGCCCCTATGCTCAGGCGGCGGCCCAGGCGCTCAGCGAGCACACCCAGCTTTCCGCCCGCCAGATCGCGGAGGAAGCTATGAAGATCGCCGGCAAAATGTGCATCTATACTAATGATAAAGTCACGGTCGAGGAACTCTAAAATTTGTAATTGTGTAATTTGGTAATTGAGTAATTGACCACCGGACGCCCGCGCCAATGGGACACTGTCAAATATCCCGAGGAGCGGTTCTTAAATTACCCGATTACCAAATTACACAATTACTCAATCAGTCTTATGGCTATCTACTTACCCCCCACCGCTGAAGAAGAACAGCTTGCGCTGGATGAGCTCACCCCCCGCGAAATCGTGGGTGAGCTCGACAAGTACGTGGTCGGCCAGGCGGCCGCCAAGCGCGCCGTGGCCATCGCCCTGCGCAACCGTATGCGCCGCCAAAAGCTCGCCCCTGACTTGGCCGAAGAGATCATCCCCAAAAACATCATCATGATCGGCCCCACCGGTGTCGGCAAAACCGAGATCGCTCGCCGCCTCGCCAAGCTGACCAACTCACCGTTCCTGAAAGTAGAAGCCTCCAAGTTCACCGAAGTGGGCTACGTGGGCCGCGACGTTGAATCCATGATCCGCGACCTGGTCGAGATCGCCATTGACATGGTGCGGGAGGAGAAACTGGAAGACGTCTCCGACAAAGCCGAGCTCAACGCCGAAGAGCGCCTGCTCGACCTTTTGTTGCCTGCTCCTCCTGCCAGTCGCACCGGCGGCGATGGCGGATCCGGCGTTTTAATTGAAGGTTCCACCCTGGCCGAGTCCAGTTCCCGCACTCGCGAAAAGCTCCGCCAGCAGCTGCGTGAAGGCCGCCTCGACGACCGCATGGTCGAACTGGACGTCCGCGAAAAATCCTTCCCCGCCTTCGAGATCGTCTCCAACCAGGGTGTGGAAGAGATGGACATCAACATCAAGGACATGCTGCCCAACATTTTCGGCCAGCGCACCAAGAAGCGGAAGCTGAAGGTCAGCGAGGCCTTCGATTACCTCATCCAGGAAGAGGAACAGCGCCTGATTGACATGGACCAGGTCACCCGCATGGCCATCGAGCGGGTGGAGAACTCCGGCATCATCTTTCTCGACGAGATTGACAAGATTGCCGGCCGCGAGAGCGGCCATGGACCCGACGTCTCCCGCGAAGGCGTGCAGCGTGACATTCTGCCCATCGTGGAAGGAACCACGGTCAACACCCGCTACGGTATGGTGCGCACCGACCACATCCTGTTTGTCGCCGCCGGTGCCTTCCACGTCTCCAAGCCCAGCGACCTGATCCCCGAGCTGCAGGGCCGCTTTCCCATCCGTGTGGAGCTGCAGTCTCTGACCATGGAGGACTTCATCAAGATTCTCACCGAGCCCAAGTCCTCGCTGGTCAAGCAGTACACCGCGCTGCTGGAAACGGAAAGTGTGAAGCTGGAATTCACTCGCGATGCGCTGGACGAGATTGCCCACTTTGCCTTTCGCGTGAACGAGGGCACGGAAAACATCGGCGCCCGCCGCCTGCACACCATCATGGAGCGCGTCCTCGACGAAATCAGCTTCGACGCTCCCGAACGCAAGGGCCAGACCTTCACCGTGGACGCCGACTACGTGCGCAAGAGCCTGGTGGACATCGTCAAGGACCAGGACCTTTCGCGCTACATCCTCTAGGAATTGAGTAATTGGGTAATTTGTAATTGCGTAATTTAAAACCAAACTCAATGCAAGGTCATTACTGAGATCTCTGCCGAACTATCCTTATTTTTCTCTCGAGCCAGGCGCGGCGCACCTCTCTAATCTCCGTCGTAGCACAAACAACCGCAGGAAGCCGGACGAATATGGTTGGCCTGGTCTTGATGGACGCGTTCTATTCACCGCAATTCCAGCCCGAAGGGCAAAACAGCTTTTAGCCCAGGGCGTTAGCCCTGGGTATCTGGCCAACTTTTTCAGCAGCGCGACTGAGCGGATGCGAAGGAGCGCCAGTGAATTTCTCAACCCCTGATTAAGAATTTTCTCCCCTCAGCACCACCGCCGCCGCCAGCGCTGCCGCCTTCTGGTCTTGACTCCACGGCGGCCCCAGGTGCTTCGCTGCAGTGGCCAATTCCGCCGGCAGGGCGGCCGCAGATTTCTTGAACACGGCTTGTGCCCGCTGCGCCAGCTCCTTTTCCCGAATTCCTGTAACTGGTATCCCCAAGGCTGCACAGGCCTCTGAAAACGCTTTGCGGAAGAATTCCCCCTCGGCGGTGTGAATAAGAGGATGGGAAGCGAGAATCCGCTCCAGTTCCGGCAGCGGCCTCCCGGAAGCAAGCAGGACGGCGGCTCCCTTCACGCAATATTCGCGAGAGAGCTTCTCCACCACCTCCTGCAGCGCCGCCTGGGCCAGGCTCAGCGAAGCGGCAGCGCAGCGGGCGATGTGCTTTTTGGCCTCTGCCAGCGGTTGCTCCCGCGCGAAGTGGTAGGGCTGGGCATGGCCCGCTATTTTCCCGTCCACAACGCTGATGCGCCGGCGCTCCAGCACCTGCCAGCCCCCGGACTGCCGGGCCACGGCCACCAGGGCGCCCCAGCCGGAGTGGACTCGAAAGCCAAGGCACACAGGCTGCACGGCGACTCACGCTCGCTTTCAGATAAGAACGGCTTGGTTCCAGGGCCGGCCTTGGCCCACGCGCTTACGCTCTCAGTCGGAAGGCCATGGCTGCCCCCCTCGGTTCTGCCGCCTCATAGGGCAATCCCAGGGCTTGCGACAAAAATCCCACCAGCGGGCTCAGCTTTCTACATGCCGTAATCAAATCCGTCATGAAGCGTGGACCGCACACCTGCGCATCTGTCAGTTCCACGCTGGCCAGAAAATCCTTTCGCTTCAGGTCCTCCACTAGCGGATGGTCGCAGGGATAGCCGCGTGGCGGCCGCTTGAGCGCGTCTCCTTCCAGTTCCAGGCCGCGCACCGCCTTCTTCCAGGCTTCCGGGCGCGCCACAATGGCGCTGCGAATTCGGCTTAGCGTGGGATTATCCGGGTGCCAGCAGCCCGCCGCCGCAAAACAGCTTGCTGGCTCGAGATGCAAATAAAAACCCGGCAAATGCACCTTCTGCTTGGTCCCGCGGTGCGGGAAACTCATGCCCACGTGTGTCTTGTAGGGACGTTTGTCCGCGGAAAACCTGGTATCGCGATAGATACGAAATAGCGAACCCCGCGTCGGATGCGGGTCTGCCACCAGCCACGGGCTGATCTCGTGCAGCGGTTCAACCAGCTCGGCAATAAACCGCAGGCAGGGATTGCGCACCGCCTCTTCATAACGCGGCTTGTTGGCCTGGAACCACTCGCGCTTGTTGTGCCGCTTCAATTGCTTTAAGAAGCTAAATAACTCGGCAGTGAAATAACACTCGCCCATATGGCTCACCACATTCTCCATTCAGCAATGGCTCGCTGACTCCTGACCACTGACTCCTGACTACCGGTTTTTCAATCCCCTTCCATCTCCTTGCGCACCCGCTTGGCCAGCTTCTCGACTTCCTTGCTCTTCTTGACCGCATCCACCGAAAGGGCTCCGGCGGGCGTTTTGTCTAGATCCTGTTTAAGCTCCTTCACCAGCTGGCTCAGCCGGTCAGTGTCTTTCTGCAGCTGCACCTTGTGCTGCTCAGCCGCCCGCTGCATCTGCTCCAGGTTCGCCTTTCTGTTGGCCTGGACCTGCGGAATCTCTTCCGCGGCGGGCGGCGGTGTAGGCCAGTTCGAACCGGTGCGCTGCGCCCAACAGGGTAAACCGGTGAGCAGGCCTAGCGCTAATATCAGGGCCGTTCCGTAGATTCTGACCGACATTGGTTTCCTCCCCTGGGATTCGAGGAGTATACCGCCATTTTCCGAGCCGCTGGTCGCTGCCCCAAGCGACCAGCCGGGTACTTAGGCGCAAGCCGCCTCAGCCGCCGGCGGTTCCCTAATG
>DASSQB010000187.1:0-4692 GCA_035702725.1 Terriglobales bacterium
AAACCGCGGAAAAACAGCAGTGGATCTTCTTTCCATTCGCATTCCTTAGCCCTCTCTCCGCGCAGATGCCACTTGATGAAATCACGCGCCTGCATTTTTACAATTCCGATGCTGCCCCGCCGACCGCTGCTGTGCTGCCGGCACGCGCAACGTCGCACAGCCGCAACTCGAGGCCGCCGAACTCGGGATGATCGTTGTGCTCAAGGGTAAAGGCCACGTCGAGCACATCCCCCGCCAGCACCTGCTCCTGGCGCAGGCGCTCCGCCATGCCCCAGCCTATGGCCGGAATGCCGGTGGCAAACTTGCGTCCATCCTGCTCAACCCCCAGCTTCATCTTGATATGCTTCTCCTTGAGCACGCGCGGCGGCAAAAGCACTCGCACATTGCGGGCCAGGAACTTAGGCTCAGGGTTCCCCAAACCAAACGGCTCCAGCCGGCACAGCGCGTCGAACAACTCAGGCGTGACCTTCGCCAGCCCCAGCTCAGCGTCCACGTCCAGAATGGGCTCAAAGTCGGCCGCTGTTAGCTGGGTGCGCGCGTAAGCGTCCATCGCCGTACGGAGTTGCGGCACGCGTTCCGCGGGCAGGGCGAAGCCTACCGCGTGGGCGTGGCCCCCATAACGGCTGAAAAGTTCCTGGCAGGATTCCAGCGCGTTCAACAGGTGGAACGCCGGGATGGAGCGACCGGAGCCGTGAGCCTCTTCGCCCAACCGGGAAATAACCAGCGCGGGCCGGCAGTAGCGCTCCACCACCCGGGTTGCGGCAATCCCGATCACGCCGCGATGCCAGCCTTCGCCATCTACCACAATGCAGAAGGCTTCGCGGCGCTCCGGCGAGTCGTCCAGCGTGCGGCAAATTTCCTCGACAATGCGCGCCTCCTCTGCCTGGCGCTCAGAGTTCAACTGGTTCAGGCGCTCGGCAATTTCGCGCGCTCGCGTCCTGTCCTTGGTTGTAAACAGTTCGATGACGTCGCGGGCCACGTCCATGCGTCCGGCGGCGTTGAGACGCGGGGCCAGGCGAAAAGCAATGTCGGTGCTGTTGAGCGGGCGCGAGCCATCCAGTTGCGCAACTTCCAGCAAAGCCTTCAGGCCGACATTCACCGGCGAGCGCAGCCCGGCCAGCCCCACGCTGGCGAACACCCGGTTTTCATCCACCAGGGGAACGGCATCTGCGATGGTGGCGATGGCCAGCGGCTTGAGGAACGACTCCAGCAGCGGCTGCAGCTTGCGCCCGTCGGGCAACGCCTTCTCCATCAGCGCGTGCGCCAGCTTGAAGGCCACCCCCGCGCCGCACAGATCTTTGCAGGGGTACTGGCAGCCGGGCTGGTTGGGATTGAGCACCACTAGCGCCTCGGGCACCCCGCCTTCGTGGGGCAAGTGGTGGTCGGTGACAATCAGGTCCACGCCCACGCGCCGCGCTGTCTGAGCGGCGTCGAAGGCGCGAATGCCCGTATCTACGCTGACGATCAGGCGCACGCCCTCCGCCGCCGCCCGCTCAATCACGTCATCCTTCATGCCGTAGCCTTCGCGAATGCGGTGCGGCACGTGAAAGTCGGCTTCCCCGCCGCACAGGCGTATGGCGGTGACAAGGATGACGATGGCCGTGGTGCCGTCTACGTCATAGTCACCGTAAATGAGAATCTTTTCCTTGCGCTCCAGGGCGGCACGCAGGCGCTCCACCGCCGCTGCCATGCCGCTCATGGCATAAGGCGAATGCAAATGGCTGAGGGATGGCGAAAGGAAGCGCTGCGCCTCCTCGGCGCCGGCCACGCCGCGCAGCAGCAGCAAACGGGACAGAGTGGGTGAGATGCCGCCTTCAGCCGCCAACCGCTGCACTTCCATTCCACTCACGGAACGGAGATTCCAACGCACGGCTCAGTGCTCGTCTTCCTGGTCAGATTCGTCTATGGTGATGCCGCCAAAGTCGTCCAGCAGCTCGACGATGCGCTGGTAGCGCTCGTACCACTGCGTGGAGGCCTCATAGAGAAACAAGGTACCCTGATAAGCCCAGCCCAGCTGGATGAAGCCGGTCTTGGAAACATAGGCGCGCAGCCAGCGCACCTCCTCGATGTCTTCCTCGTTGGTGTATTGGGCGTTGCGGACTCGTTCCGTCAGCTCGTCCAACTCCTCGCGCTCCAGCACCCAGTCGTCCATGGTGAGGAAGGTAGCGCCTGCTGCTTTGGCCAGCTCGACGAAATCCTTCCAGCCGTCGGGGTTGCCGGAATCCTTCCACATCACCGCCTGCACCTGGTCATAGTCAACGTAGGCGGGAAGGCGGCGCATGCCATGCCCTTCGATGAAGGCGGTCATATCGTCTTTCAGGCTGCTCAGGTCGTCGGCCATGGCGTAATTCTTGTGAGGAGTCGGCAAGGGAATATTCTAGACCCAGATAGCTGCCAGCTACTAGCTTCTAAGCGGCTAGCTCATGCTGTGCCTGGTCCACTCAAAGGGCGGACCCGCCCTCACAAACCAGGATTAGAACCTTGAAAACGTCAATCGTCTTGGCTTTGTCTTAGCCAGCAGCTAGGAGCCAGAAGCTGGTAGCTGCCCTTATGTTAAACTCAAAACTTGCGCTAACGCGCGTCTTCCGCACATGGTCCTGTCGAAAGAATATGTGAGCTATCTGGCTCGCGAACTCACCAAGAAACTGATATCCGGGAACTTTATCGAGACGGAGAAGGTGCCTGCCGTCACTGAGAAGGTCCATGCCGCCATGCTGGAGGAGCTTGGCCTGGAGGATCGCATCAACGATGAGGTCCGCATTATCCTCGATACCTACGCCGACGAAATGCGCAAAACCGGTGCCAACTACCAGGAGATGTTCAAAAAAGTGAAAGGCGAACTGGTGCGCAAATATAAGGCGGTGCTGTGAGACTGAGCCGCGACAAGGTCAACAAGGTTGCCCATACGGTCACCGACGCGCTGGCCGCCATGGATGAAGTGGAGTTCGTCGAGGACCGCAACAGCATTCGCCTGGAAGCCCGCCGCATCCTGGAAGAACTGCTCAACCAGGAAGCCAGGATTGATGCTGCCGCCCGCCAGAAAATCGAGAACCAGAAGCGCACCATCCTCGAAGGTTCCCAGGAGTGGGATATTCTCTATCGTAAGTACTACAACGAGGAAGTAAAGAAATTAGGAGTGTAGCACCCCTGTTAGCTGCCCCTCATTTACCTTTGTCATCCGAACTGCGCGACCGAACTACGCGAGGGAGAGCCGCGAATGGACCTGCTTTTTTAGCCATTCTCCAAAATGCCATTTTCGGCAAGTGGAAGCGCCCGCCCTTCGCGTGATTCCCCTCACAGACACGCCGCCCGCCGAATCCGCTACACTTGTCTGCTTTTCTGAGGAGATGCCATGGGGCGGCGCATACTGGTTACATTTTTCCTTCTGAGCTGTTTCTCTCTGGCACAGTCCAGGCGCCCGTTCACTTTTCAGGACATGATGGCTCTCCAGCGCGTGGGCGAGCCGCAAGTTTCGCCCGACGGCCGCTGGGTGGCCTTCAGCGCCGTCAAGGTGGACCTGAAAGCCAATACGCGCACGCCCCACCTGTGGGTGGTGCCGATGACGGGCGGCGAGGAAAAACAGCTAACCTCAGGCCCGGCCGGCGAGGACCGGCCCCGCTGGGCCCCCGACGGCAAGCACCTCGCTTATATTTCCTCCCAGGGCGGCAGCTCTCAGGTTTGGGTAGTGGATTTTGACGGCGCCGCCGGCAACCTTATGGGCGAGTCCCGCCGCGTCACCTCCATTTCCACCGAAGCCGGCGGCGAACTCTGGTCGCCCGACGGGCAGAACATTCTGTTCGTTTCTTCCGTCTATCCCGAATGCAAAGATGACGCGTGCGACAAGGCGCGTGCGGACGAGAAGGCCCGCTCGAAAGTGAAAGCCAGTATCTTCACCCGTCTGTTCTATCGCCACTGGTCAAGCTACACGGGCGGCACGCGCAGCCACTTGTTTGTTGTGCCCGCCGGCGGCGGGGTGGCCCGCGACCTCACGCCCGGCGACCACGATGTGCCGCCCTTCCAGTTAGGCGGCAGCGACCTGTACGCCTTCTCGCCGGATGGCAAGGAAGTTACCTTTACCAGCAACATCAGCGAAGTGGAGGCCACCAGCACTAACAACGACCTCTTCACGGTACCCGTGGACGGCGGCACCCCGAAGAAAATTACCGACAACCCGGCCAGCGATTCCACCCCGCGTTACTCGCCCGACGGCAAGTACATCGCCTACCTGGCGCAGGTTCGCCCGGGATACGAGAGCGACCGCTTCCGCCTCATGCTCTATGACCGCGCCACTGGCCAGCACCGCAGCCTAACCGAGAATTTTGATCGCTGGGTGGGCGGCTTTGTGTGGGCGCCGGACTCTTCGCGCATCTATTTTGTGGCCGAAGATAAAGGCGAGCAGCCGATCTACACAGTCTCCATAAACGGGGGCGACGTCCGCCGCCTGGAACGCGGAACCAACGACGACCTCGACGTCACCCGCGACAGCAAAGCCCTGCTCTTCACCCGCATGTCAGTGCGGGCGCCCAACGAAATCTATGCCGCCCAGCTGGCCAACAATACGCCTGTGGGAGTTGCCCGCCAATTGACCCATCTCAATGACGCCCTGCTGTCCGAGGTCGAGATGCCGCCCCTGCAGTCTTTCTGGTTCGCCGGTTCGGAGAAGAGACGTGTTCAAGGCTTCCTGCTCAAACC
>DASSQB010000188.1:0-18836 GCA_035702725.1 Terriglobales bacterium
CAACGCTCAGAGCGATGAGTACGAGGACCTGGTCAAGGGCGGCGTGCTCGACCCCACCAAGGTGGTGCGCACGGCGCTGCAGAATGCCGGTTCCATCTCCGGCCTGATGCTGACCACCGAGGCCCTGGTAGCGGAGATTCCCGAAAAGAAGGAAGCTCCTATGCCCGGCGGCCACGGCCACGGCGGCATGGGCGACATGTACTAATCACCACGAACCACGTAGGCACAGGCGCCCTCGCCTGTGCAGGGGCTGGCGCAAGCCAGCCCTTTCTTTTTTGCTGTCAGCTATCCGCTATCAGCTCTCAGCGCAAGCCCCGCAGCGCTGCGGGATTTTTCTTTTCGCCACCGAGACACAGAGGCACGAACTCCGCAAGAGTGCGGGTAAGTTACTGAATACAGAACAGAATGGCGGGGGTACGGCGGTAACCGAGTTCGCCTGACGGTAGTAATGTGGACCGCTCGCCGCAACACCCTCATAATTCCCCGGAAGGATGGAATTGAGGAGACAAACCGCATTTTGGGCGGCGGCAGCGTTGCTCGGGCTGCTTTTGGCCCCCCTGCCCCTGGCCGCTCAGGCGCATCCCCAGGCAGATCAGTCCAGGATTCTTGCCCTGGAGAACGTCTGGAACCTGGCCATCGTGCACAAGGACGTTCACGCCCTCGACCAGTTGCTGGCGGCTAATTTTGTGGGCACGGATTTTGACAGCACTCTGATGAACAAGGCCGAGTTCATTCGGTCTATCAGTGATAAGAGCTACCATCCGCAGCAAATGGTGAGCGAGGCTAGTGATGTTCACCTTCACGCCAACGCCGCGGTGGTCACCGGCGTCTATCGCGAAAAAGGCATCAATGAGGGCAAGCCTTACGACTTCCGCGCGCGCTTCACTGATACCTGGATTTTTGAGAATGGCGAATGGCGCTGTGCCGCCAGCCACTCCAGCATCCTCACTGCCAAGCAGACCTACTGAAGTGGCGGGTGGTCAGTTGCCCGCCAGTTCAAGCTGCAGCCCTGCGCGGCTTTTCTTTCTCCCCACAGAGACACAGAGCAGGGAGGAGGGAAGACTCTTCAGGCCCGCAAACGCTCTCGCGGTTGTCATCCTGAGCGCCTTCTTTCTGGCGCGAAGGATCTCTGCATTTGGCTGTCAGCTGGTTCAGGAGCCCGGAATGGAAACACTCTTTACCTGCGTTGGGTCTCATTTTGCGATGGATTCTTACGGCTGCAAATGATTGCTAACGTCCGCAAGGCCACCCTTTGCGGAAGCCGCAAAGCATGAGGCTCCTCGCGAGTTATGGGCAGGGCGCCCGCCAACTCTCCTCGCACGTCCTTTAGGTTCAATCGATTGCAGCCGCAGAATGTTGCGCATTATTTTGGTTGACTGATTTATAGAACAGATGCAGGATTCGCAAGCTGATCGTTGTGTGTTCCGAATTTGGGTCCTCGGACCTTTCGTTGAAGTATTCCGATGGCGCAGCGTCCCTGAAACTGGCGAACTGAACATTCCGCCGGCTTTGCGACGATTGCCTGGCTGCCCTATTGAAGCGCGCGCTAAATCCGTCTTGCTCAGGAGCACAGGAGAAGATGAAATTTCAACAAGCTCCTGGAGACTGGTCCGACCCTTCAGTCATATTGGATTCTGTCGGAGGCCCGCGGGCGTCGGAGCTCGAGGTGGTTTCAGCCACCGAGGCCGACGCCCTTGCATGGGACCAGCTCGTTGCCCAAAATCCTGAGGGGCGCTTTTCACAGTTGTGGGGTTTCCGGCGCATCCTCGAGAACACTTATGGTTACCGTTGTGTGTACCTGAGGATCTGTTCGGAGGGGCGGTTGGTGGGTGTCTTCCCCTCGATCGTTGCCCGCGGTTCCCGTCTTGTGTCGCAGCCGTTTATCGAGTATGGCGGCCCGCTGTTGCGAGGTGTTTCGGAGGCACAGCAGGCACAGTTGCCCGAACTGCTGCTCCGCGCCGCTCAAAACTGCGGCTGCCATTCGCTAGAAATCCGCGGCGGATTAGGCGCCCAGTTTCTGGCCGCTTCGCCCTATTGCGTGCGGCGCCCGCTCTATTCCTTTGCCGTACTTAAGCTGGGCGAGACGGACCGCCTGTGGCGCAATTCCCTCACCAACGAGGCGCGCAAAGGAGTTAACAAGGCGCAGAAAGCCGGCCTGCAGAGCGAGGTACGCCGCGGTAAGACCAGCGTGGCCGATCCGTTTTACTCTCTATATCTGGCATCCATGAAACGTCTCGGCGTGCCTCCCCACCCCCGCCATTTTTTTGACGAATTAGCGGCAGGTTTGGGGGATAGCTTGGTCGCCTCGTGGGTCACGCACGAGCAGCAGACTGTGGCTGTGCTGCTGGGGGCCATTTGCGGCGCCCGGCTGCAAGTCTATATCACTACTTCCTCCCCCAAGATGTTGTCTTTGCGTCCTAATGACTTAGCCCATTGGCAGCTGATTGCCTGGGCTGCCGCTCAGGACTTGCGCTGGTTTGACTTCGGCTCCGCTCGCTATGAGGGGCAGATCCAGTTCAAGAAAAAATGGGGTGTGGAGATGCACGAATATGGCTACTACCTGATTGGCGCGCCCAACACCTCAGCGACCACCAAGATCCACACGGTGCAGACATCGTCTACCCCCATCCAGATCATGGCAAAGCTCTGGCGCCGCCTGGTCCCACTGCGGCTTACGCCCGTGTTGGGCGCACGGATTCGCAGGTATCTGACGAAATAATTCTCTGTGGCGGGCGAATATGGGGCACCCGCTCGCTCAACATGACAGAGAGAGGGAAGGGCATGTGGGGATTTTCTTCTTTTACGCCAAATATCCCAGGCCAATGAGGACCATAACTACCACGGACGCGACGATGAAGAGGCCCACAGCCGCTAAACCGACGCCCAGCAAGCGCAGATTTCTCGGTCCGCCAAAATAGCCGGCGTCAATTTTCTCGAGCTCCCCACCCCGGTGCCAGCGGTTGCAGAATTGCAGAAAGCGGTGTTGCGCCACGAGCGCATGCGCTCCCATCTGCAGAAAAAAGCAGCCGAACGCGAGTCCAAAAAGCGCGGTCAAACCGCCCCTCAGGTAATCCATCGCTTGTCACCCTCACTTAACGATGATGCGCACCGCTGCTGGCAGACTGACCCCCAGCAGCGCGGAAGTGGGCACTCGAGACGCCTCCGAGGCAAAGTAGCAAACCAGAATCACGCTCGCCCAAAGGAACAGCTTCTTCATAAGACCTCCAGTGGCGATGCGGCGCAGGTGAATTTGAGGAGACTTTAGACCAAGTGCAGAAACCGGCAAGGGCACCGAAGTGGTAGGGCGGAAGGACATGGCGCAGCCTTGCCACCGGACAAGCAGCAAAGAAGGCTTGAGAGGGCCATCCGCCGGTGTTCCCAACATCAACAGCAACGCTTTCTATCCGATCAGGGGTGCGGACTATCCGAAAGGATAGGGCGGGGGCTTGCGCTTTGGCCCGTGCTTGTCGCTCAGTCGAGGCGGCGCATCTTATGCCCGTTCATTTGCAGCCACTTAGCGGCCACGGGTTCTTTAAGAGCGGGGTTGCAACCCGGGGAAGTGGCTGGCAGTCGAGGTGCTTACTTCAGTCACGGGCCAGGCAAGCAGAAAGAGCGCAATGGAGGCCTTATGTCCCGCCGATACCTCTGCATTCCGCTGGCAGCGGTTCTCGCGTTCCTGCCGGGCTGTAACTCCGCGTGGAGCTCCCCGCAAAACTTGAAGACCACCGTTACTACCGGCCCCAAAGGCGGCTACTACCAGAAAGTCTGCCTGGCGCTTCAGCCTATCGCCAAGCGGCAGGGAATGGATATCGAGTGTCTGCCCTGCTCCAATGGGTCGCTGGACAACGTTTACAAGCTGGAGCAGGGGCAGGCGGAGTTTGCGCTGGTGCAGAGCGACGTGGCCCACCGGGCATGGAAGGGCGAATATCCCTTCGAGGAGCAGCACCCGCAAATCCGGCTGGTCTCGCCGCTGTTCACCGAGAAAGTTCACATCCTGGTAAGGCCACATCAATACCTGAGTTCGGTGGCCCAGTTAAAAGGGAAGCGGGTGTGGATGGGAGCGAAAAACAGTGGCAGCCGGTCCTCGGCGTTCGCGGTGATGCGCGCTGCCGGCCTGGAATTCGAGGATGTGCGCAAAATGGCGGACACTTCCATGGACAGCCACAAGGCATTCGCTCTGTTGCGCGCGAAAACGCCACCACTGGATGCGGTGATTGATACCGAAATGCCCGATCGGCGCATCCTGGTGGCGATGCTGGCCTCGTCGGGGATCAAGATGACACAGTTTCCCCTGGGAAAGGGTCGGCTCTGGGTCATACAGCGTCCGGAGTTGAATATTTCTGAAGCCGCCGGCCTGCAAGGCGCGAAGATAGCGCTGGGCCCCGGCTGGTCTGGACACGAGGTTACGCAGCTCTTAAAAGCGGGCATTGTCGGCGCCGTGCATTCAGCGGACCCGCAGAAAGCGCTGGCACAATTGCAAAGTCATCAGCTCGACGCCCTGCTTGAGCCTGAGCAACTTAGCCCCGAGCTGAGCCACGCCATTCTCGCAACCCGCGACTATCGTGTGCTTCCTCTGGCGCCAGATCCCAGGACGCAAGGAAAAAGGGAGCTGGTCGCTTTTCTGCCGCCCGGCTCCGCCGTCTCCTCGGCGGCTCAACTGACTGACAAAAAGCTCTGGTGGGAGGCCGGGGACAAGGCCTTGGATCAGGCTGTCTCCAACGCCATTTGTGGCGGCCAGTGCAGGAAGGAGCTGAAGGTGGTGCGCGAGATCACCAGCGACATCGCCATGGATCTGCTCCAGTTGGGAGAGTTGGACGCTGTCCTCCAGACCACGGTCGCGCCGAACAGCACAATCGCGCGGACGGTGAACAGAGATACGGAAGTCGGCCTTCTCGGCCTGGACCTGCCCGTGCTGGAAAAAATGGTCAACGACGGCAGCTACGTCGAGACCTCATTGCAGAGCAGCGCCTACCCCGGCTTGAGCAAAGGCGTTTACGCCGTCGGAGTGCAAACCTTGCTACTGACGGAGCTGCCGCAAACCGGCGAGGGCAGGCAGAAGGTAGAATTGCTGGCCCGCATCCTGCGCGAACAGCAACAGGGGATTGAAGCGAACCTCCGGGAGGAAGTCCTGGATCAGAAGGGCAAGCCGGCCGAGCCCTTTGTGCTCACGCTGGTGGGCAGCCCCATCAACTCCCAGCTGTTGGACGTGGTACACAGCTCGGCGCTGCGCTTCCTGGTACAACCGGGCTACCCACGCCGGGGGGTGGTGCTGCAGATGTGCGAAGTGCTGGGCGTAATCCTCGCGCTCACGGCGGTGGTGCTGGTCATGGAACGCCGGCGGAAGCTGGCGCCGCGCACCACCTCGTGCATTCTGTTTTCGCTGGCCTGCGTGCTGGTGTGGGCGGTGGGCGCGCTATGGCTGCAGTCGGTGGAGGGCGATATAAGCCAGGAGTTTGTTGATTTGACCTCGGCGGGAGTGTCGCTGGGACAAACCGTTCTGCTTCATTTCGGTCTGCCGCTGAAGCCCGCAGTTCCCACCACGCGCAACGGGCAGCTCATTATGGACGTCTTCTCCTGGTTAGGAACCTTGTTGCTCGGCGGCCACTTTCTGCCTTCTTTCAAGTGGTTGTGGCGAAAACGGGTCGAGGGCCGGTTGGAAGAGTGGGAGGGTGAAATTCTCCACCATGCCGAGCATGCCGCCGGGAAGCCGGCTTCGCAACTATTCGCGCGCCGCAAGCATGCTAAAAATCTTCCGCTGGCGGACGGTCTGAAAATGGAACGTACCGCTGGTTGAGGTGGGCTGGTGGGCCAGCGACTCAACACTGCTGGCCCACGGCCTCCTTCTGCTTCGCATCCAGCGTTTTCTCCTGGAACCATTGCGGATACAAAGGTGTGGGCGCGGTGGCCGCATCGAGTTGGCCAGCTTCGTCCGCGCTGAGCCGCAATTCGCAGGCGCCCAGGTTATCTTCCAACTGGGAATGAGGCCGGTATTGCCCAGGCGTGTGTATTGCATCAGTCCTCCTCTAAACTGTGTAGAGATTCATGGAATAGCTGCGCGATTCGGGAAAGTGGCAATGAATCGCTTGCTCGCGAGTTGAATGGCGGTTGGTGGCCTGCATCACGCCGCGGCGTGCGCCGGGTCACGGCGGTACGGTGCGTGGGCAGCGACAATGCCCTTATGAGGGCCTCCTCAGAGAAGAAAGAACACGACACCGCCGGCCGCCACATCGAGGACGAACTGTTGTTTCAGGACCGGCATCCCGAGCTTGCCGCTTACCTGTCCGAAATTGAAGGCACCTACGCGCGTTGCCAGGGTCGCCCCCCTGACGGTCTGGAGAACGCCTGGGAGCACGTATTTCACGAATGCTCCTGGTGCGGCGAGGAATTTGAGCAGCTCAGAAAACTAAAGCAGTCGTTTGTTGGTTGAACTGCTTCAGCCGGCAACTAGCGTGGCCTCGGGCACGGCTGCGACTTTGACCTTGGCCGGCCGGATGCGCTGCGCAAACAAGGCGGCTGAGCGCGGGTAAACCTCCTGCCACCAGCGCGAGTCGCCGGTCTTCTCCAACTCCCGCTGCACGTTGCGGCGGAGCTCCTCATGGGCGCGCAACATAACCTCGTGGGTTAGCAGGGTGGCCTCGCGGCCGATGTGCCCGGCCGTCGCGCCGCCCCTGAGTTCCTGGACGATTCGCTTGAAGATATCGGCCAGGTCTTCCAGTTTGGCTGCGCCCGCCCGCGGCCGCGGGTCTTCATAGATGTTACACAGCAGTTCGCCCGGTTCGCCGAAGGCCTTGGCGAAACGTCGCAGGCCAGGAAAAGCTTCTTTGCCCAAAAAATTGCACAGAATGGTTTGGCGCCCCCGCCTTCCGTTGCACTGCACAATGGCAGCACGCACCTCCTGCACGTCACATTCGAAGCTGCGGCCCAGTTCTTCAATGCGTTTGCTCTCGCATGCCTCTCCTATGGGCAACTCGAGCGGAGCCACCGAGCGCCAACGCTGCCGGAACTCCCGCTCCCAAGTTGATCCGGTCACGCCCACCCAACTGAACAAGTAGCTGGCAGGAACGGTGCCGCCGGCCAGCGTCCAGTCGCAATCCACGCTCGTTACCACATCAGCAGGGAAGCGATCGCGGTGAAAATCCCGGCCCAGGGCAGGAATGTGCTGAAAGGAGGAAATCTGGCCGTTGTTCATGCTGAGGAAGCTGGGCTCGCGAAAGAGAACGGCGCGGTCGGAGAGACAGAAGCGATGGCCGTTCTGTACGCGGATGTCAGGAACACCGCGCACCGCTGTGGCACCGCCCAGCCAGCCCAGAGTGATGGAAAAATCGTGCAGTGCCTTATCTTCCAGGGCGCCGCCGAAGACCACTTCGCGGTCAGCGCGCAGCGCCTTGCGCAGGGCGCCGCTACCGCCACGCCACATCCACAGCCTTTCCACGCGCAGGCGCTCTTCTTCGAGGTACTGAGCCACACCGCGGAAGACCGGGCTTTCGGTTTCAATCAGGTCACAGTAGAAGTTGCATTGCGGTGGGAAGTGGCGAGCTGCTTGCAGATCGGAGAGCGCGGTGAAGATGGGCTTCTCGCCGAGGTAAACGGTGCGGGGATCGCGGTCGGCGGCAATCTGCACCAGGTGGCCGTTGTGGAAGATGGAAGGAGTGGCGTCGTAGATGACGACCCAGCAGCGCGGGTCGGCCATGCGCAGGCCCCAGAGAAAGGGGAGGGCGTGGTGAAATTCGGCGATGGAGTGAGGACGGGAGCCCAGCAGGGCCGCCATTTCCTGCCATTCGGGGCGGCGGCGGGCATCAGGCCGGGTGAGGTCGAGGTCCACGACCAGCAGACGCTCCGGGTCAAACACGCGCTTGCCCAGCACACGGTTGAGGCGGTGCAGCGTGCGAATGCCGTTCATCCCCATGTAGCCGACGCCGCCCAGCACCACAAACGCGATTTTTGAGTTGCGCTCCGCCATGGGTCTGTACGCACACCCAGCTTAGCTGAGCGCCTGGCGGCTCTCGCTGATTTGGGTCACATGAGGATGTGACGGGGCTACGGCTACCAAATGGTGAGGCTGACCTGGTCTATCCAGGCGTTCCAGGGGCTACCGTACTGGTCGCTATCCTGCTGGAACTGAATGCCGGAGTCATCGGTGGTACCGGAGCCCACGGCGTCCATCCAGGCGTCAACCTTGGATTGATTGCCGTCAACGGCCAGAGCGACAAAGTGCAGCTTCTTCGTATCCTGATCGCGCTCGCCGTACCAGGTGATGGTGTGCCATTGGTTGGGAGGGAATTTTTCGCACTTCAGCGAAGTGTTCTGCCACTTGTTGTCGGGGCCATTCCAGATGCCCCAATATCCACCGGCATAATCGCATTGGGTGCCAAAGAGGTATTTAAAGCCGCCCGTGAAGAAGTAGGAGTCGAACTCCACCGCCTGTACCGCGTAGGCGCCGTCGCCGCTCCTGGTTTTGGGCGCGTTCCACAGGAAATGGACGGTGTAAAGAACATGATTGGCCCAGTTCTGGGGCCCGAAATGATAGGCGAAAACGTTATCGGCCCAGGGTACCCATCCTCCAATGTAAGTTTCCATGCTGTTGCCGTCCAAGGATGGACTGGTAACGCCCTGCTTGAACCAGTAGCTGCCCTTGGGACCGGTGCCGCCGGGATTTCCGGCACAAGCGCCGCAATCAGACCAGCCTTGCTTCTCTTCCACATTGTTCCAAGTCTGGGCCGAAGAAGGAGGCGTGGGAATGAAGCTGCCGGAGGTGGCGCTGGCCGTGGAGGCCGTAATGTCGGCGGTGGCGGTGGCCGCGGCATAGGCCCCAGTGTTGTCCCAGACACGCGCCAGGACCTGGTGCTTGCCGCTGGTCATCTGCATGGTCTGGGTGAAGCTAGCGGCAGAGGTGTTCTGCTTATTCACAAGATTGCCATCCACATAAAGGGCCCAACCGGTGAGCGGGTGGGGACCCTGTGCGACCGCTGTGACGGTGGCAGGGGAGGACGAACCGATGGGATTCAGGGAGACCGATAGGGTAGAGGCGGCGGGCGCTGCGGCGTCGGAACTGGACAGGGTGACGGATACGGATGAGCTGCCGGAATCGCCGGTGTTGTTAGTGGCGGTGGCGGTGATCTGATGCTGGCCCGCACTCACGGGAATAGATTGGGAGATCGAGGGCTGTGAGCTGGCTTCCTGCCACACGACGTTGGAATCCACTGCAACCTGCCATTTGGCAATGGGGTAGGGGGAGGCAGCGGCGGCATTCACTTGCACCGGGGAAACAGGCTGCACCGGTTGCAGGGTCACCGAGATATTGGACGGCGAGCTGTTCTGCCTGAGGGAGCTGGAGCTCATGCCGGCTGAGCCGCAGCCGAGAGCGACACCCATAAAGAATAGTAGTAAGCAGGTAAGGGCAGAACGCACGCGCGCCTCCTTGGGCGGAAATGGGCTGGACCCGCCGATAAGTACATTGGCGAGCGGTAGTTAACAGGAACTACTAAGGACAAAGTAGAAGTTATTGTGGGCCAGGGGAGGCCGTTAGCGAATAAGCGTGATACCTGATTGCCCTTACGGTAAACACCTAATCAGAACTAAGGGTGGAAGCGACGGATTTGCGACGAAACGAAGCACTGGGCGAGGTTTCGCACCCCTCCCCGGGGCATGGAACGGAGATAACGGCTGACAGGAAAATCGGCGGGCAAGCCGATGATTTACTTGCGGTTGGCGACCCTTGCCGCAGGCATCGGCCAAATCTGGCCTTCCTCTGCTTCCTGGCAGATCTGCTGGAACAGGGGCTGCCAGATCTTTTCCACTGACAGGCCATAGAAGCGAGCCAGTTTGAACGCGGTGGCCAGCGTGGCCTCACGTTCCTGCTCGTTTTCGATGGCATGCAGCGTGGAGATCGAAAGACCTGTGCCCTCCGACACCTGCTGCAATGTCAATCCGCGTTCTGAGCGGAGCGTCCGCAAATGGTTCTGAACTTTGCGCGGTATGCGACGGAAAGCAGTAGGTGCTGTAAAACCACCCAAGGCCGACGTATTTGGGGGAATCGTTGACATAGCACTCTCGTGAGAAGCAATTTGCAATTCCCCGACCGTATTGTCGTACTTGTAGTATCAGCAACTTACAGGGCAATGGTCGGCGAGGGCTATGGTTTTGTAAATTCTGGCGCGCTCAGGGATATGAGAATTTGAAACCTTGGTTTCCCGTTTCGGCACTGGGATTCGTATTGGTCGTCAGCATATTCTGGGCGCTCATCCCTCCGCACCAGGGCGCAGGGGTTGTGAATGCTTATCTCGCGATTGGCCCTTTTGAGTTCCAGCCTGCTGCTGTTGCTGGCAACGCATGCCGTGTCGCAGCGGCCATGCAAGCTGTATGTTCCGCCGAAAGATCGCGTTGATCAAGGATGTATCCATCAAGGAAATGACCGGCGGTTGGCAGCACCGGTGGTGTGCTGGCTGCAGCGGCAATTGTCGTGGAAGTCGGAACGCGAACCGCGATTGTTTTCCTGGGGAGAGCAGCGGGAGCGATTCGTGGCGGTGGCTTGGCCGCCGTACGTGGTATACGACTCGAATGACGGCTATGGTCATTGGCGGATGTTTCGCGCCGGCTTTCGCTACGACCGCAAATGGCGCGGCTATATCTTTCCTGCCGCAGCTTGCAAATGCCTGAGCAAGCCGGTCGTTTATTAAGCCAGCAGTGCGACGGCAATCACGCAAACAGGTGCGCCGGGTCACGGAAGCAGTGTCGCTCGCGGTGTTATCTGAAGGTCAGCAAAGGGGGGCGTATGCGCTTACCGTTCCGACCCGAAGAACTGAAGTCTCCCAGGAAGGCAGCTTCGCGACTGGGCGAAGGGAATGCGATTCAGCTGTACCTGACTGAAGTGGAGCCGGCCTTCCGAAGTGATCCCGAGCCCTTTCCCAAAGACTGGGCGTGGAGGAAGTTCGTGCTTTACACGCGGGCCAACGGGCTCTGCGAAGAGTGCCATAAGCCAGCGCGGTTCGATGAGGTTAACGCGCACCATAAGGACAAGGGCAAAGGCCATGGTCTGGACAACCTGGAACTGCTGCACGAGTGGCCCTGCCATCGCAAGGTGAGGCATCCGGTGGACAAGAAGGCGGCGTAAACATCAACCACAAAGGACACGAAGGAACACAAAGGCTATACGAATTGTTTTGATTGGTGTTCCCGCGCGACCTTTGTGGTTCGTATTTTTCAGCGCTTGGGCATTTCGATGACTTTGGCCATGGTTATGGGGGTGCGCCGGGGATTGAGCCGGTTGAGGACGGAGGCGGCCACCGAGCGTATAGAGGTGACGGGCCGCTTGCGGAGAGCCTCGGCTTCGCTGCTGCGCACCCAATCATCCCAGAAAGCGATGCGCTGGGTAGGAGCTTCCTTGCGGATGCGCTGCACAAATCCGGTTCCCGAGTTGGCGTCCTTGGGCAGGCGGATAAGCACAAGATCGTAGAAATTGGGCAGCCACAGCCAGCGGGCCTCCATGGTGTCGCGCGCCCAGAAGACGTCATAACCTTTGTGCATGAGTTGCTCGGCCACCAGGCTGCCACGGCTGGGATCATTTACCAGCAGAACTCGGGGCCGTAGAGGTTGGGGCGTGGGCAGGCTGGTGTCCACTGATCTTTCTCCTGCGGGCAATTTGGCTTGAGAAATTGAGCCCAGGGGTGCCAAAGCCCTTGAACCGGGGGTTGAAGAAAGTCTGCTACCACGGCGAAGGATTGTCAAATCCATGACCGATATATCGTTTTGGTGATGTTGGACGGGAAAAGTCATATGTGTTCGAGCGCCAGCGAGCCTGCTCTGCAGCGCACTGGCGAATGCACAGGCGGGAGATCGCATCGTATCGTTCGACTCCAAGGTCACGATAACCAGGGACCGCACGTTGTTCGTGGAGGAGTGGTTCGAAATCGCAAACGAGAATGGGTATTTTGATTCCGGCTTCCATCGCCGGTTAGTAGCCAAGCCTTGCGGGCCGCAACGAGCGAAAGCGGGATCGGTTCTGAACGTCCGAGCAAGGGTTGATGGTTTGGATGGCCCGGCGAGCACGACGCAGAGCACGCAAGCCATCGACACTGCAATAATTCCGGCTATGGCTCGGTCGAGAGGCGTACATGAGATCGGGCTAAGCTACGCAGCCATGCAAATCCGGGCAGCGTGAGCTTGTGAAGCAAGGCAGGTGACGGACTAGTTGATCTGGCGGTTGCTTCTTCCGAGGGCATGAAGTAAGTAGCCGGCAGGAAAGAGCGTAAACGCTAGCAGTGCGCCGCACAGGTCGACATAGTGGCCGGCGCTGTGTTCCAGCCCCCAGCCCATCCAGGGCAGAAGATACAGTCCCTCACAAATATGAGTAAGGATGACCAGGAGCAGGCCGGCTGCGCCCAGCAATTGGAGCAAGGAGCGGGGGCTTTTTGCCCTAACAAACAGGACAGCTCCCGCGAACAGAGTGGACGCGGGTAGCAGGGCCAACAGAGCCTTGAACAAGGTTGCGTTCATAACGCCTCTAGTCAGGCAAGGATATCGCGATTGAGGCGATGAATCACGGCCCGAGGTGATAAATGTCACGGCAGCGGGCGACCGGGGCTTCTATTGTGTGGGTATCGCAGTAAGAAGGCAGCATGACAGCGTTTTTCGCACAAGGAGGTTCTATGGGCACGGCCTCTGTGATACGAATGCCGGACTCCAGAGAAAGCATAGATACCTCCGTCCGCTATGAAAAGGCTTATCGGGCGGCGGAAGGCAGCATTTCCTTCGGTGACTTCGTGAAAGCAGCGGGCGTACTGGCGGCAGCTTTGATGCTGGTGGCCACCATCGGCTTTACCGAGCGCGCGCCGGAAGAACTTCTTCTGGGAGTGTTCATGGCGGCCGCTGCCGGGCTCGCTTTGTATTCGCTGGGAGCCATTCTTAGCGTGCAAGGCTACATGCTGCGGGCGACCCTGGAGAGCGGGGCGAGCTCTTCGCCAGCCGCGAACAGCGCGGGTAAGGTCCGGGCGGCGACGCCGGCTCGAAGCGCCTGAGCGGCACCGGGCGGGAGGTATGTCATGAGCTTCTGCACTCTTGTACCTGCACCGCTCAGCGAGTGGGGCTGGCTCTTCGGGTTCGCGCTGGTTTCGCTGGCCCTGGTGGCCCTGGCAGTGCTGGCGGATGCCATTTACGAAGGCTATCGGGAACGGATCATCGGGGCTCGGCGCCCGCCGGCGAAGGCCGAGGCAGAGGGCGGAGAGCAGCGACCGCCCGAGCTAGCGGATGAAACCAGCGTCCGGCGGAAAAAGGCGGCCTGAGCGTGCGGCCAGGTGTGGTCCGCCAGGCAAGGAGGGGAGCCATGCCGAACGTTCTACTTGCAGAACCAATACAAAAGCGACTTCATGGCCGATTCCGCGGCGGCATTGCGGCTGCGGCCATCGCGGTGGCGAGCTTCGCGCTGGTTGGATTGGTTTACAACGCGATTGGCATTCTGCGGCTGCCGCAATCGGGATTGAAGGCCCTGGAGCTCGTGTGGGTGTTGCTGGCCGCGTGCGTGCTGGTGGTTGTTTTTGCCACGGCGGCGGCAGCCGGCCTGGAGCGCCTGGGCCAGTGGGTTACGCCCAAGCCGCCCAGCGAAGAGTGGCAGCGGGAGGAGTTGAGACATCGCAGCCTTGCCGCGAGGCATGCCGCGCAAGCCAGTGGCAAAGGGAGGCCATCCGGCGGCGCAACGGCATCGCCAGGCAGTTCCAGCGCCGCCTGAAAGTTCTGATCGGTAAACATTCACAGCGCGGTTCGGACCCCGCCGAACCGGGGGAGGGCGACATGCCGTGCATGAACGTGAAGGAGTTTCTCGACAACCAGGGCATTGATTATGAAATCATTCTGCACCGCCGAGCGGACACCGCCCGGGGCACCGCCAGCGCTTCGCACATCCCGGCCGGCAAGCTGGCCAAGACAGTGATCGTGAAGGTGGACGGCGGTCTGCACATGGCGGTAGTGCCGGCTAATCAGCGACTTGACCTGAGATTGCTGAAGGCGGCGACGGGAAGCAGTTCCGTTGCCCTGGCCAGCGAAGCGGAGTTTCAGGCCAGTTTTCCCGGCTGCGAGCCCGGGGCCATGCCTCCATTCGGCAACATGTTTGGGCTGCCCGTGTGGGTGGATGGGGAAGTAGCTGCCAACCCGCAAATCGTGTTCAATGCGGGCACGCACACTGAACTGGTACGGCTGGCTTACCAGGACTTTGCCCGCCTGGCAGCGCCGCGCGTGGTGCCGCTGGCGGCACGCCTGGCGCGAGCAGCGTGAAGGCGAAGAATTTTTTCGCTTGTGACGCATATCACAGACGCGGGCGGAGCGCCGGCGTACAAAGCTTACTGACGAGAAGGCCCCGGCCCTTTCATCAAACCTAACACCCCACATTTGCCGTCTCCCGACGGCGGGGCCGGGCGCAATACCAAGTGACACGCTCATCGCCGGATGGCCTGGGTAAAAAGGAACAAACTCCAATTCCGCGCGGTGAGAGGCGTGCACCCGGGGAGTCCACACCTGGAATTCAGTTGCCGCGCAGAGTGGGTGGGATGCTCGTGGGCTCAACCGGTGATCTCTGCCGATAAAACCGGTGTTGCAATGGCAATAGCCGAAAAGCATAATGTGAACGTTGGTCACGAGCACAAAGAAGGGTGCGCGTTGCCGCTACTGGCAGCACGGCACGGCTGTGGGTGTAAGCGATGAGTGCGAAGCCGAAACTGGCGCCCCGAAAGCAACTGGATGAGTTTAAGGAATTCCGGCCGGTGGCGGCTTCCTCGCGCCGGCCGTCGCGTTCGGCAACGCCTAAGCTGCTCTTCCTGAGCTTTGTTACCGTAGTTTTTCTCCTGAGCTGGATATTTTTTCGGCCATCCATCGGCAAGACAGTAGCCGAAATCAAGAGCGTTATTTCTGAGCTGGGGCGGAGCCCAGCGGCCGCAACTACTCCCCGCGCAGATACTTCCTCAGTGGCGCGCAAACCGCAGCACGCCCGCCTGGGGCGAGGAGAGTCGTTGCCAGATGCTGCCCGGATCCCGGGTCCCTTTGAGGTTTATCTTCTGGATGGGGACCGCTTTATTCGAGTGGGCGCGAGCAACAAGTCCGTACTGCTGAACATGAAGACTGGGGAAACCACCTGGATGGCTTCCGATGCTACCGCGGAGAACCGCAGATAAGACTTTGAGCTGGGGGACGGCGGCGGAGTTCAGGCTGAAATTAGGATTTTCTAACTACGCGACTTGGTGAGGTATATCACAACCTCAGCCTCAGCTCTTCACTTAGAATCGCGTTTGCAAGCATCCCGCGAGAAAAGTGAGCAAAAGAATGAGGATCTTTCAACGGCTACTTAAGCTGTTTTGGGAAGTCTGGAAGGATGACGAGGCCCAGGATATCGCGGAGTATGCGGTTATGCTGGCCGTCATTCTGGTAATTGTCGTTGGCACCATCCGCCTGATAGGCGGACAAGCCAACAACGTGTTCAGCGAGACCGCCAGCGCGATTGGCGGCTAATACCAGTACCTCCCCCAGGTAGGAGACGCCAAGGCGAAGATATTCAGGAAAAGGAAAAAGGGATCGTTTGAGTAACGATCCCTTTTTGAGTTTAGCGGCGGCTGATTTCGAAAGTTACTGAACTATATCCACGCCGGCGTGAATGATAACGGTAGGCCGGCGAATGATGATGCGGTCATCATCGTCGCGATAATAGTAGTAACGGCGGCCCTCGTGAACATAGGACCAGCAGCCGTACTTCTTAGCTTGTCCCGGCGGCAAGCCGCAATACCCCCAACCTACTTTGTGGCCGCGGACCCAGCCCGGAGGGCGGCCATCGCGGTCATAGGTGCGATACTCGTAGCGTCCACGGTGCTCCCAGCGGTCATCATCGCGGTCGTGGCGGCGGTGATCGTCGCGGTCGCCACGGCGGCCGTGATCGTCGCGGTCGCCACGGCGGCCGTGATCGTCGTCGCGAAAATGTTTGCCGTGCTCTCCCTTGTCTTTATCCCAGCCACGATCGGCCAGGGCACAGGGAGCGGCAACTCCTAATGCAAGTAAGAGTGCCAGAACTGCCAGCCAGCTTCTGCTCATAAGTACACCTCGGGCGAAGTAGAAGGTGCCCAACAGAGCAAGGATAGCGTGGGGCGGGAGCGGTGGCACGGTTACGGAAGTGCCGTTCGCAGCTATGCACCGAAGCTTTAACCTGCGCGCCTAGGCGGCGCGCGGCAGCCAGTCCTCCAGGACGTCATAAACGTTCTTCAGGCGGCGGTTTTTGAGCGCAGTGTAGACCGCCGCAGTCACGCCGGCCACGCCAGCCAGGCCAAGCAGCAGGCGATGGGAATTGACCCACCACTCCAGGCTGTAGCCGCGAGCGCGCCGGTCGAAGCTGCCGTGGGCGCCGTGGTCGCCAGGCACTGGATCCCAAAGATTGTTGGGACGGTTGGGATCTTCGCGCCCGTCGTACTGCTGCGCGTCATAGCCGGTGCGTGCCAGATAATGGTCGAGGAGGCTGGGAGCGACCTTGTTGCCCACTATGGCCTGCACAGTGGAGTGGCCCACGTAGTACTCGCGCCGCGGATGATGAGCGGCCTGATAGATGGCGCGCGCCGCCACTTCCGGCTGAAAAATCGGCGGCACGGGCTGCGCCTTGCGCGGCAGACGGCTCTTGACCCAGCCGAACTGCGGCGTGTTCAGCGCCGGCATTTGTACCATGGTGACGCGGACTTTGCTTTTATCGTGAAGCAATTCAGTGCGCAGAGAAGCATGGAAGCCAAGTACCGCGTGTTTGGCAGCGCAGTAGGCTGCCTGCAAGGGGATGCCGCGGTAGGCCAGGGCGGAGCCTACTTGCACAATGGTGCCGCGGTCGCGCGGCAGCATGCGCCTGAGCGCGGAAAGCGTTCCGTAAACGTAGCCGAGATAGGTCACCTCAGTGACGCGCTTGAATTCTTCGGCCGTCATTTCCTTTATAGGGGAGAAGACCGAGGCCATGGCGTCGTTCACCCAGATGTCAATGGGGCCGAGCTTATCCTCGATCTGTCGCGCAGCCTGTTCCACCTGCTGGTGATCGGCGACATCGGTGGGGACGACCAGCGCCCTGCCGCCCTCGGCCTCGACCTCGCGGCGGGCGCCTTCCAGGCCGTCATGACCTCGCGCGATCAGTCCGATCCAGGCGCCGTGTTTGGCGAACTCGCGGACGGTGGCGCGGCCCACGCCCGCAGATGCGCCGGTGATGACCACTACTTCGTGTTGGGACATATTTCCTCAGGGGCTAAGCCCAGGTAAATCTCCTGTCTAAATCCCTGGGCTGAAGCCCAGGGCTTCCACAACTGCACGAACTGACTTGCACTCGGTTTCCTCAGAAGCGAAAGCCCGGGGCTTCCACACTTGCACAGGCTGATTAGCTACCTGGCTGGCTCGCTAACTCGCTGGGAACATCCCCGGGCGGGTGGTGGTAGCCTCGGGGGGACCGAGCGCAAGATGCGCTAGAGACAGCCGTCAAGATGCTGGCGCCAGCGCCGCCCCTACACCATCTCGCGAACCTTGTCCGAGGCCACCGTGAGAGCGATCTTCTTGCGGTTAGGCTCACCGCGGGCCAGCGACTCAGCGAAGTGCAACGCCTGTTCGGCCTTGACCTTGCCCGGCATGGGCGGCTCCAGGGGATCCACGATGGCCTGCAGGATGGCCGGCCCGGGCGCGTTCAGGAACTGGTCAATAACATCGCCGCATTCCTTGGGGTCGTCCACCGTGAAGCCTACGCCACCGCAGGCATGCGCGAATTCGGCAAAGTCAATGGGATGAAGTTGCACGCCGTATTCCGGGTTGCCGAGGAATACCATCTGCTCCCATTTAATCTGGCCCAGGGTGTCGTTCTTGATGATGACCACCTTGATGGGCAGCTTATATTTCACCGCCGTGACGAAGTCGGCCATGAGCATGGAGAAGCCGCCATCGCCTACGAAAGCGACGCACTGTCGGTTTGGATATGCGACCTGAGCTGCCAGCGTATAAGGCAGGCCGGGCGCCATGGTGGCGAGAGTGCCGGAGAGGCTGTGCATTTGACCCTTGCGGGCAAGCACGTGCCGAGCCCACCAGGTGGCGATGGTGCCGCTATCGCAACTGACGATGGCGTCGTTGCGCAAGCGCTTGCCAAGTTCCCAGGCCGGCACCTGCGGCTTCATGGGCTTATCCATGCGCGTGGCCTGCTTTTCCATTCGTTCCCACCAGTCTTTCATGCCGGCTTGCGCCATCTTGAGGAAACCGCGGTCCTCCTTGCGCTGCAGGAGGGGAATGAGGTGCTGGAGAACGATTTTGCTGTCGCCCACCAGACCGACATCCACGGGGTAGCGGAGGGAGATGCGTTTTGGGTCAATGTCAATCTGCACGCCCTTGGCCTGACCGGGCTTGGGCATGAACTCGAGGTAGGGGAAAGAAGTGCCGACCATGAGGAGCGTGTCGCAGTCCTCGAGCACCTCCTGGGAGGGAGCGGTGCCTAACAAACCCACCGGCCCCGTGGTGTACGGACTGTCATCAGGGACCACGCACTTGCCCAGCAGGGGCTTGGCGATGGGAGCGGCCAGCAATTCGGCAATTTGCTCCAGCAGTTCGCCGGCGCCGAGGGCTCCCCGTCCGGCCAGGATGGCGACCTTCTTGCCCTGGTTCAGAATCTCAGCCGCGCGGTGGAGTTCGCTGTCGGCGGGAACCTTATAGCTTTGCGTGCGTACGGCATTGGTGAAATTGGCGAGGTTGCGCTTGGAGCGGTCCGAACTATGCACCTTCTCTTCCTGAAAATCCACGGGAATGGTGACATGGGCCACGCCGCGATAAGCAAGGGCGGTACGGCAGGCCAGGTCCATGATGTTCTGGAC